>JANNKX010000190.1:0-10746 GCA_031396505.1 Rhodobacterales bacterium | reverse complement strand
CACTGCTCGGGATTGTGCAAGGAGCCGGCCGCCGCCGCAGCGAACAGCGCGTCATCCGGCATGCTGCTCCACAAGTAGTACGACAGCCGCGAGGCCAATTGGTAGTCCGTGAGCGGCTCGATCTGCCAGGGCCTCGCGCCCAGAGCCCCGCCTGACAATAGCCGCATTGCGCGACCTGATGGTCTATCCAAGCGGCCTGCACGGCGTGCAAGGCGGCAGGTGTGCCCAGCCCTTCGATCGTGGTGACAGGCCCATCGACATCGGCCACCGCCACCTGACAGGACCGCACCGCCACACCCGCGATATGCACGGTGCAGGCCCCGCATTGCGCGATGCCGCAGCCGTATTTGGGCCCGGTGATGCGCAATTCATCGCGCAGGACCCACAACAGGGGCATGTCGGGTTCAACGTCAACGGTGTGGGATGTGCCATTCACGATCAACTGCATCGATGCGCCCCCTCTTGCTGCGCTGCATCGTAAATGGTCTGCCATAGGCGGGCTGGCAAGGGCGGTCACCGGGTTTCGGCGCGGTTTCGTTCGGGGCTGGACGCGGTGGACGGTGCCGCTAAATTGACAGCAAAACGGAGCGTGCGATGCTGACAGTGATTTCACCGGCCAAAAAGCTGGACCTGATGCCCCTGCCCTTGCCGGATGGGATGGCGGCGTCACTGCCTGGGTTCGGGGCGGATGCATCTGCGTTGGCGCGGGTGGCACGACGGTTGTCGGTGGCGGATTTGCAGGGGTTGATGGGGATATCCGACGCGCTGGCGCGGTTGAACAAGGATCGGTTTGCCGCGTTTGACAAGGTGCCGGGGGCGGTGAAACCCGCGGCATTGATGTTTGCGGGCGATACCTATGCGGGGCTGGAGGCGGGCACGATGAGGGCGGATGCGCTGCGCTATGCGCAGGGGCATTTGCGGATTTTGTCAGGGCTTTACGGGCTGTTGCGGCCACTGGATGCGATCCAGCCTTATCGGCTGGAGATGGGCAGCAAACTGGCGACGCGGCGGGGGGCAAACCTGTATGACTGGTGGGGCAGCAAGATTGCAAAGGCGCTGAACATGGCGGCCAATGATGCGGGCACGGATATGCTGCTGAACTGCGCGTCGCTGGAATATTTCGGGGCCGTCGATGCGCGCGCGCTGCGGCTGCGGGTGATCACACCGGTCTTTCTTGAGGACCGGGCGGGCGGGGCCAAGACCATCAGTTTTCTGGCCAAACGCGCACGGGGGGCGATGGCGCGCTTTGTGGTGGACCACCGGCTAACGGATGCGGCCGACTTGCGCGCCTTTACCGTGGGCGGATACGCGTTTGATGCAGGGCTGTCGGCAGGCGACCGGATGGTGTTCGTGAACCGGATGGATCAGGACGCAGCGGCCTGATTGGCCACGATGGCAAAGGCGCAGGGCGGGCGATGTGCGGCAATCGCGGCGGTGATTGCGGTTTTGCGCAAGGGTTTGGTCATGTATTCATCGATGCCCGCGGCCAAGATCCCCTCGGCATCGCCATCCATCGCATGTGCGGTCAGCGCGACAATCGGGATATGCGCGCCTGTGCCAACCTCCAGCGCGCGAATGGCGCGGGCGGCATCGCGGCCATCCATTTCGGGCATCGAGATATCCATGAAGATCAGGTCGGGCTGCAAGGATTGGAACAGATCAACCGCCTCGCGCCCGTTGGCGGCAAAGGTCAGCGCGATCGGCAGATCATCGACCATCTTGCGGAACACCAGTTGATTGGTGCGGTTATCCTCGGCGGTCAACACGCGCATCAGGCGCGTGGGCGTGGGCGGCGGGGGTGCGACTTCGGCCACGGCGGGGCGGCCAAGCGCATGCAGGCGGCGATACAGATCGGCGCGCAGCAGCGGCTTTTGCAGGACGGCGTCGATGTCTTGCTTGTTCACGGCATCACTCAGGCCCGATGACAGCAGCAGAATCGGGATTGTCAGGTGCATGGCCCGCACCTGCGCGGCCATGGTCACGCCGTCCATATCGGGCATGTTGTGGTCGGTGATGATGACGTCAAAGCGAGTGTCATTGGCCAGTATCGCCAGCGCATCAGCCGCCGACCGGCACAGCGTCACATCAATGCCGCAGGGGGCAAGCTGGCGTTCAAGGATGGTGCGGTTGATGAACTGGTCATCCACGACCATGGCGCGTTCGATCATCTGCGGCACTTGCGGTGCATCTGCCTGTTCGGCGACGGGCAGCGGCAGACGGAAGCCAAAGTTCGACCCGCGCCCCAGTTCACTGTCGACCCAGACAGCACCGCCCATGCGTTCGACCAGCTGGCGCGTGATGGCAAGACCCAGACCCGTGCCTTCGAATTTGCGGTTGGCGGCGGATTCGACCTGATTGAACTGGCCAAAGATGTGATCGACATCCGCCGCCGCAATGCCGATACCGGTATCTTCGACGTTGATGTGGATGTTCTGGTGGCCTGCTTCGCCTTCGATCCCGACAACACGGATGATGACATGGCCTTTTTCGGTGAATTTCACCGCGTTGCCGATCAGGTTGGTCAGGACCTGCCGGATACGGCCCGGATCGCCGATGAACCGCGTCGGCAGGAACATGTCGAAATCAATCAGCAGATCAAGTCCCTGCGCCCGCGCCCGCGGTTGCAACAGCATTGTGACTTCGTGGATCGTGCGTTCCAGATCAAAGGGTTCGGGGTGGAAGGTCAGGCGTTCCGCCTCGATCTTGGAGTAATCCAGAATGTCATTGATGATAACGAGCAGCGCCTCGCCCGATGACCGGATGGTTTCGGCAAACATGCGTTGATCATCGGTTAGCGTGGTATCGCACAACAGTTCGGCCATGCCGACAACTCCGTTCATCGGTGTGCGAATTTCATGCGTCATGTTGGCAAGGAAGGCGGATTTGGCGCGGTTTGCCGCCTCGGCCGCGTTGCGTGCGGCGTCCAGCGCATCAGCCTGTTCTTTCAGGGTGGTGATATCGCCGCGCAGGCAGACGCGCCCACCATCGGGTGTTTCGCGGTCGTGCCGCCGGATCCAACGGCCAGTTGCGGTCTGAAACGCCTCTTCCCCACCCGCACTGCGGTGCCATTCCAGACGTTCGCGCAGGTGATCCGCCTCGCGCCCGATGCCTTCGGGATAAAGGCCCCGGTCCAGCCCCGACTGGAAAATCTGCGTCACGGTGGCACCGGGAACAACCACATCGAACAATTCGGGGAAAATCTGACGATAACGTTCGTTCGCCATCACAAGGCGTTCGTCCCGGTCAAACAGGGCAAAGCCATCCGACAGCGCCTCGATCGCGCTGCGCATGCGCATTTCGGCGGTGATGTCCTGCAACAGGATCACCACATCACCATCGCGCGTGCGCCGGTCGTTCAGTTGCATCCATGTGCCATTCACCAGCTTCAGCACCGCCGGTTCGGCCCCCGGTTCATTCCAGCGCGCCAGCATGTCGGCGACCCATTCGCGCACCGGGGCATCACCGATTTCGATGATCCCGGCCTCACCTGCCGCGATCAGAAGTTCGGTGTGAAAGGTGCCTGCCTCGATGCTGATGCCGGGAAAAGCGGCGCGAAACGCTGAATTGGCCATCACAAGGCGCAGGTCATTGTCAAAGATGGCAAAGCCGTCACGGATCGAATCAATACTGTCCCAAAGGCGGCGTTCGGCCACAACGGCCGTGGTATGGGCGCGGTCAAGATCGGCGACGAATCGGTCCTGTTGGCCTTTCAGATCGGCGGCTTCGGTGACGGCGGATTTGACGACCGCGCGTTGTTCGACAATCTGGTCGAACAAGGACCGCGCATGCAGAGACAGCTTTTCATTGGCGGCAAAAAGCTCGCGGCTTTTTTGCTGCAACAGGCGTTCGGCGGCAAGGCGCCCGCGCCGTTCCTTTGCCAGTCGTTCTGCGATGTCGCCGTTCATCAGGGGCCCGAAACTTTTTTCACAAGGGCCACCATGGATCAGGGAGGTGAAAGGCGTCTTAATGCAAATGTGACGTTGGTGGGGTTCTCATACCTTGCTGCAGAAGGGGTGGCATGCGACCATCCCGGCATTACGACATTGGAGGATTTTGTTCATGCGCGCTGTGCACCGCCTTTTCGCCCTTTCCCTGATGCTTGGCTTGCAGGCCCCTGTCGCCGGACACGCCGATGGGCTGATCCCGGAACGGCGATTCGCCATGTCGCAGGACATTGACCTGCCGGGCGGCGATATCGCGCAGTTGTTCGATACCACGCTGGATGCCTGCCAGCGGGCCTGCACGGTGAACGCGGAATGCACGGCCTTTACCTTTAATGCCAAGAACGGGTCATGCTTTCCGAAATCGGGCCCCGGTGAGGGCGTGTTCTTTGAAGGCGCGCAATCGGGCACCATCATCGCGGCAAATCCGGGGGCCGAGGCGCTGGCGGTGACGCGTCGCGGTGATCTGCCGTTCTTGCAGGATTGGGATATCGCGTCGGCCACCTATCAGGCGGCCAATCTGGGCAATACGCATTACACGAATGGCTGGACGGTCGAGGATCTGCTGGCATCGGCACTGGATGCGGAGCGGCGCTATGACTATGTCGGGGCGGTAAATTTTACCGGGGCCGCACTGACCATCACCGATGATGTGAGCACGTGGGCAGATTATGCCACCCGTCTGGCGGGGGCTGCGGCCAAAAAGCCGGAGTATCAGCAATACTACCGCGATAACGCAGTATGGGCTGGCATGAACGCCTATCTGCGGGCGGAGGATGCAGGGCTGCGGCATACGATTCTGGTTGATCTGGCGCAGGCCTTGGAAAAGGTCGGGCGCGGGCGTGATATGGTGCCGACGCTTCGGTTGGCGCAATCGCTGCAAACGCGGGATGACACGGCGGCATTGCTGGATGATGCGATCGGCAAGTACGGTTTCCGGATTGTCGAAACGAATGTGGAATCTGATACGGCGCGGCCGCGCATCTGCGCCACCTTCAGCGAAAATCTGGTGACGGCGGGCGTGGATTACGCGCCATTTGTGCAATTGCCCGAACCGGGCCTGACGGTGGTATCGGACGGCGGCCAGCGCCTGTGCATCGAAGGCGTGCTGCATGGCGCGCGCTATGCGCTGACGTTCCGCGAAGGGCTGCCTGCGTTTGACGGGCAGGAACTGGCGAAATCGGTTGAGGTCAGCCAATATGTGCGCGACCGCAGCCCTGCGGCGCGTTTCCCCAGCCGCGCCTATGTGCTGCCGCGCACGGCGGATGCGGGCATCCCGATTGAAACGGTGAATACCGAAAGCCTTGATCTGACGCTGTACCGCGTGACGGACCGCAACATCCTGCGGTCGGTGCAGGACTATTACTTTGGCCAGAACCTACAGGATTACACCGAAAGCCTGTTTGGCGACACGGTCGGCGTGGAAATCTGGAACGGCACGGCGACGGTGGGACAGGAGGTGAACAAGGACATCACCACGCGCCTGCCGATGGGTGCGGCGCTGGCGGGGCAGACGGCGGGCATCTATGCGCTGAAAGCGGCGGTGCCGGGCGTGGACCCGTATGAAAACGCGCCCGCATGGCAGTGGTTTGTGGTGACCGATCTGGGCCTGACCACAATGTCGGGGGTGGACGGGTTGCACGTGTTCGTGCGCAGTCTGGGTACAGCGGATGCCAAGGTGGGTGTCACGGTTGAGCTTCTGAGCGGCGCAAATGAAGTGTTGGGCACCGCTTTGACCGACGATCAGGGTTATGCGCGCTTTGATGCGGGACTGACGCGCGGGGCGGCGGGGCAAGCGGCGGCCATGGTTGTGGCGCGCGAAGGCGAGGGTGATCTTGCGTTCCTGTCGCTGACCGATCCCGAATTTGATCTGTCGGATCGCGGGGTTGAAGGGCGCGAGGCTTCGCCACCGCTGGATGTGTTCCTGACCACGGATCGCGGCGCATACCGGACGGGCGAGACGATTTATGCCACGGCCCTGCTGCGCGATGCGCAGGTGGCGGCGGTGGCGGGGTTGCCGTTGACGGCGATCCTGTACCGGCCTGACGGCGTGGAATATGCGCGCACCTTGGTAGATGATGCGGTGGCGGGCGGGCATGTGTTCCAGATGCCTGTCGCAGGCAACGCGCCGCGCGGGGTGTGGCGGATCGAAGTGCTGGCCGATCTGGAGGCAGAGGCGCTGGCGTCACAAACTGTGCTGGTGGAAGATTTCCTGCCCGAGCGGATTGATTTCGATCTGTCCTTTGGTGCCGATGTGATCCGCCTTGATGATGTGCCGCAACTGACGGTCGATGCGCGCTATTTGTTCGGGGCACCGGGGGCCGATCTTGCGATTGAAGGCGAGACGTTCCTGCAGGCGGCAGGCGGGCTGGAGGCGTTTCCGGGTTACCGCTTTGGCCGCCATGATGCGCCGTTTTCCGGACAGGCCGAACCGCTGGAGGCAGGCCTGCGCACCGATGCGGCAGGGCAGGCCACAATTGCACTGGCGCTGCCGGACGTAGACGATCCGGGCGTGCCTGTGCAGATCACGACAACCGTGCGCGTGGCCGAAGGGTCGGGCCGCCCGGTGGAACGCAGCCTGACGCAGCTTCTGGTGCCATCGGGTGACATGATCGGGATCAAGCCGCTGTTTGATTACGTGGTGGCTGAGGGCGAAGAGGCGCGGTTCGATCTGATTGGCATCAGCCCGGACCTGACGGCGATTCCAATGGATGTGACATGGGCACTGACGCGGATCGAGACGGATTATCAGTGGTACCAATCGGGCGGCAACTGGTCATGGGAACCGGTGGTCACGCGCACACCGGTGGCCGATGGCGACGTGACGCTGGCGGCGGGCACCACAAGCATCAAGGCCCCGGTGCAATGGGGCGAATATGAAATGGTCGTCACGCGCAAAGGGACGGAAACCGCCACGTCGATGACGTTCTATGCGGGCTGGTATGCGCCTGCGGGGGTGGAAGACACGCCCGATACGCTGGAGTTGTCGCTGGACAAAGAGGCCTATCTGCCGGGTGAGACGGCAACCCTGCGGGTGGTGCCGCGTGCGGCGGGCACGGCACTGGTGACGGTGCTGTCAAACCGGCTGGTGGCGATGCAAACGGTGGCGGTGACAGAAGGTGAAAACCTGATCACGCTGCCTGTAACGGATGAGTGGGGTGCGGGCGTTTATGTGACGGTATCGGTACTGCGCCCAATGGATGTGGCCGCCGGGCGTAACCCTGCGCGGGCGATGGGGCTGTCTTATGCCGCTGTTGCCCCAGGTGCGCGGCAGTTGCAGGTGGCCGTGGAAACGGCGGCCGAGGCCGCACCGCGCGGGCCGATGGAGGTGGCGGTCAAGGTTGACGGTGTGGCGGCAGGGCAGATGGCCTATGTCACCATCGCGGCCGTGGATGTGGGTATCCTGAACCTGACGTCGTTCGAGGCCCCCGATCCATCGACGCATTACTTTGGCCAGCGCCGCCTTGGCGTGGGTATCCGCGATGTCTATGGCCGGTTGATTGACGGGCTGAATGGCGCGCAGGGGTCTGTGCGGTCGGGTGGTGATGCGGGCGCGCAGGCGAATTTGGCCGCACCGCCCCCCACCGAAGAACTGGTCGCCTATTTCGCAGGCCCGGTGCAGGTGGGGGCCGATGGCTATGCCCGCACGACATTCACGCTGCCGTCGTTCAATGGCACTGTGAAAATCATGGCCGTGGCATGGTCGGATACCGCAGTGGGGCAGGCCAGCGCGGATGTTCTGGTGCGCGATCCGGTGGTGGTCACGGCCAGCCTGCCGCGGTTCATGTCGCCGGGGGATCAATCCCGCGTGCTGCTGGAAATCGTGCATGCGACGGGGCCATCGGGCGAAATGACGCTGGCATTGGCGGGCAATGGCGTGACGCTTGGCGATGCGCCGGGGGCCTTTACACTGACCGATCAGGGCAAACAGGTGTTTGCCGTGCCGGTGACGGCGGGGGCTGTGGGTAACCAGACGATCACGGTCACGCTGACCACACCGGATGGCAAATCCTTGGTGAAAACCCTGACCCTGCCGGTGCAGGTGAATGATCCAGAGGTAGCCCGTGTGACGCGTCTTGATCTGGCAAAGGGGCAGACCTTTACCTTTGACGAGGCGGTGTTTGCCGACCTTGTGCCGGGATCGGGGCGTGCCACGCTGGCCGTGGGGCCAATTGCCCGGCTGAACGCGCCGGGGATACTGGCGGCACTTGACCGCTACCCCTACGGCTGCACCGAACAGATGACATCGAAGGCGATGCCGCTGCTGTATTTCGACGAGATTGCCACGGCGATGGGATCGACGATCGAAGATGGTGATGTCGCCACACGGGTGCAGGCGGCGATTGGGGATATCCTGCTCAATCAGTCTGGCGAAGGGGCGTTCGGCCTGTGGGGGTCGGGCAGCGGTGATATGTGGCTTGATGCCTATGTCACTGATTTTCTTGGCCGCGCCAAGGCCGCAGGCTATGCCGTGCCGGATCAGGCGTTCAAGCAGGCCTTGGCCAACCTGCGTAATCAGGTGAACTATGCGCCTGACTTTGACGCCAAAACCAACGGTGGTGGCACATCGCTTGCCTATGCGCTGATGGTTCTTGCGCGCGAAGGGGCCGCTGCCGTGGGCGATTTGCGCTATTACGCCGACGTGAAGGGCGATGACTTCGCAACGCCGCTGGCGCAGGCGCAACTTGGTGCGGCGCTGGCCAGTTACGGCGATCAGGTGCGCGCAGATGCGATGTTTGCGCGCGCGGCGGCCACTGTGAACGCACGGCCCGCAGGCACGGATCAGATCTTCCGCGTCGATTACGGTACCGATTACCGCGATGTGGCAGGGCTGTTGACCCTCGCAGTCGAGGCGGGATCAACTGCGATTGACCGTGAGGCGCTGACCGACCGTATCGCCACGCGCGGATCGGGCCTTTCCACGCAAGAGGCGACTTGGGCGCTGCTGGCGGCGCATGCGCTGCTGGACGGTGGCGGCAACGACGGCATTACGATGAACGGTGACCCGGCGACGGGGCCGTTGGTGCGGGTGCTGGGTGCCAATGCCACCACACCGACGATTGTGGGCAATACCGGGGCCGATACGACGGTGACGGTGTCGGTCTACGGTGTGCCTGCGGAACCCGAACCCGCAGGCGGGAACGGCTATCAGATCACCCGCAGCTATTTCACGCTGACGGGGGAGCCTGTGAGCCTCGACGCGGTCAAGGTCGGCGACCGGCTGGTGACGGTGCTGGAGGTGACGCCCTTTGCCCGCGGCGAGGCGCGCCTGATGGTCGCCGATCCGCTGCCCGCGGGGTTCGAGATTGACAACCCGAACCTGATTTCGGCGGGGTCGACCTCCAGCATGGACTGGCTGACGGCGGAAACGCAAGTCACCCATGCGGAATTCCGGCAGGACCGTTTCCTGACGGCGATTGACCGCTATGGCAACGAAACCTTCAAGCTCGCCTATGTCGTGCGGGCGATTTCGCCGGGGGTGTTCCACCATCCGGCGGCGTCGGTCGAAGACATGTATCGCCCGGACTACCGTGCCCGCACGGATGCCGGGACGCTGACCATTTCCGAATAGGATGCGGTCGCGGTGGTTCTTTGGATTGGCGGCGGGGATGTTCCTCGCTGCCGCCTCGTTGGACCGCGTGCAGAGTTGGGTCGATGCGACGGTGTTGCCGCCGCTGGTTCTGCAAACCTCGGTCGAGGTGGTAGATCGCAAGGGTGATCTGCTGCGCGCCTATACCGTGGCGGATGGGCGCTGGCGGCTGGCGGTGGCCCCGGATGGGGTGGATGCCGATTATCTGGCGATGCTGGTCGCGTTCGAGGACAAGCGGTTTTACGACCATGGCGGGGTGGATTTCCTGTCGCTGTCGCGCGCCGTCGCGCAGGCCGCTTGGAACGGGCGCGTCATCTCGGGCGGGTCCACCTTGACGATGCAGGTGGCAAGGTTGCTGGAGGACAGCGGGACTGGGGCCTATGCGGGCAAACTGCGTCAGATCCGCGTCGCATGGGCGCTGGAGGATCGGCTGACCAAGGATCAGATCCTGCAATTGTATCTGCATCTGGCCCCGTTTGGCGGCAATCTGGAGGGCGTGCGGGCGGCCACGATTTCGTATTTCGGCAAGGAACCCCGCCGCCTGACGCCCGCCGAGGCCGCGCTGCTGGTGGCCATCCCGCAATCGCCCGAGTCCCGGCGCCCCGACCGCGCCCCCGATGTGGCCGAGGCTGCCCGCGCCCGCGTGCTGGCCCGTGCCGTGGGTGACGGGATCATCGACGCCGATCAGGCGCAGGCGGCACTGACGGAACGGGTGCCCACCGTTCGCCTGCCATTTCCCGCCTATGCACCCCACTTGGCCGACCGCGTGCTGCGCGACGCGCCGCTGGTGGTCACGCACCGCACGACCATCGACCTTGCGTTAGAGAAAACGCTCGAAGGTTTGGCGGCGGATGTGGTGGCGGGGCAAGGCGAGCGGTTGCAGGTGGCAATGGTGGTGGCCGATCATGCGTCGGGTGAAGTGCTGGCATCGGTGGGGTCGGCCGCCTATCAGGGCGATGCGCGGCAAGGCTTTGTCGATATGACGCAAGCGCTGCGATCACCGGGGTCCACCCTGAAACCGCTGGTTTATGGCCTCGCATTTGACGAAGGGCTGGTGCATCCCGAAACCCTGATTGACGACAAACCCATCAGTTTTGCCGGCTATGCGCCGCAGAACTTCGACAAGCTGTATCGGGGCACCATCCGTATCCGCGAAGCCTTGCAGGGGTCGCGCAACATTCCCGTCGTGATGCTGCTGGATGCGATGGGGCCTGC
>JANNKX010000175.1:0-22355 GCA_031396505.1 Rhodobacterales bacterium | reverse complement strand
AGGTCGTGGACCGCCCGTCAAATCACGGGCGGTCCTTCGCATCAGATCACTGCGGTGGCAGGATCACGGCATCGATGACGTGGATCACGCCGTTCGATGCTGCGATGTCGGCTGCGGTGATGTTTGCACCGTTCACCTTGGCCCCACCATCCAGCGTGATGGTCACATCTGCACCGTTCACCGTTGTCGCAGTCATACCTTCGGTGAGGTCGGTCGACAGCACGGCACCGGGCACCACGTGATAGGTCAGTACGGCAATCAGTTGATCCTTGTTTTCGGGCAGAAGCAGGTTGTCGACCGTGCCTGCGGGCAGGGCAGCAAATGCCTCATCCGTCGGTGCGAAAACCGTGAACGAGCCTTCACCCTTCAGCGTTTCAACCAAGCCTGCGGCCGTCAGTGCGGCTGCCAGCGTATTGAAGGTACCTGCCGCGACGGCGGTGTCGACGATGTCCTTGTCCTGCGCAAAGGCAGGCATGGCAAGAAAGGATGCAGCGGCGGTCATAGCGATAAAAGTTCTACGGATCATTGGTGTCACTCCCGTTTGATCTCTGCCGTTGTTGGCAGGCATTATATGGGGCGTGCGACCAAAAGGATCACTTGGGCAAACGGCGAAAAGGGTACTTGCCATCCGCGATCTGCGCACTAAGCCGGGATGGAAGGACGCTTCCAATCAAGATTCCGTGTAAAATCGTGACCGGGCGCGACGGATTGTTTCACATTTTTTCAACGCTTTCCCAATGCTGTGAAGGGCATCGAAAGACGCATTCGTTTTCGATTTGGTGCCGTAAGCTGATCCTTGCTTATCCAGTCCCATCAGACGCCGGGTTTTCATGTATTTTCCGTTTTCGCGCCAGACGCTCACATCGCTTTTGCTTGCCGCAACCTGGTGCGGCATCGCGGCCCCGACCACCTTGCGCGCCAACCCGCCCGCACTTGATGTGTTGATCCTTGGCGACTCGCAGATCACATTCGGGTCCGGCCCGGTGCTGTTGTCGTTCTTCGAAATGCTGGAACAAAGCTGTCAGGACTATTGGCCCGATACCTATCGCAGCGGCCTGCCGGTGCAGCCAGCGGTCGGCGTCATCGGCGTGCGGTCAACGTCACTGCGTGCATGGGCCAGCCGATCTGCGCGCGGCAAGGGCACGATCTGCGATGTCGATCCGAAATGGCATGTGAATGCCGGTAGCTATGGCGCACTGAATGCAAACGAAAACCCTTACATCCAGATCGGGCAGGGCGACGACTACGCATTCTGCGAAAATGGCAAATCCGCGTTCGAGGCCATGTTTGCAGATCACTATTATGCACCGCGCCTGTTGGTCTTGTCATTCCTTGGAAATGGCGCGGATGCCTGGGCGAATGATCCCGCCACAGCCCTTGCCGATGTGCAAAGCACAATGGAACAACTTCCCCCCGATCTGCCCTGCATCTTTATGACGACGACCCCGGTCTTTCGGCAGGACACGGCGATCTTGCGCGAAAAGGCGCAGGACAACATCCTTGCGGCCTTTGCGCAGGCGGGCAGCCGCTGCAGCGTGGTGGCCGGGCACACACCCGATACGATTGCGATGAATGTGGGAAATGCCGCCCATTTTCGGCGCAATGCGGCAGGGGCGGTGCGCGACCCTTATCATCCGACGCGGGCGGCCCAGACGGCGGCGGTCATGGTTCTGTCCGGTGCGATCTGCCGGGCCATCGCCGAACAGTTCGACGCGCCGTAATCACCGCGCAATCACATCACCCAGCGCCACCTGACCATCCTGTTCGACCGCACACAAAATCCCGCGCAGGCGGTACTTTTCATGCGCGGGCGCGCGCACCCATTCATAGGCCGCCCGCCCAAAATGCGCTTTCCACTTGGCGCAGCCGTCATTCCATACGTCCGATACACGCAACAGCGCCGTGCCGACGCGGATGATCGACCCCGTAGGCAGATTGCCTTCGGTCATGTCGAAATCGGCGATGATCGTATCGCCGGGATGCGCCTGCGCCGCGCGGTCGCGCCACACAAGATCGGCCACGCGCAAAGGCAGGATCGACACCTGAATGCGTGGGTCCGGGCGTCCATTGGGCAGTTTCAGCCAGGGTTGACGCATTTCAAAATCACCCGCGACCCCGCCCGCGCGGCTAAGGCTGATGCGGTCGGGGTAGACGCGTTTGTTATAGCCGGGCCGCGTACATAAAAGCTGTATCCGGCTTTGATCTTTCGGGGCATCCAGAACCTGCGGCAGGGCGGCGGCCAATGCAGCGGCTGTCACAAAATCGGTCATGGAAAAGCCCCCCTCAATCCTTTCGCCAGCCCCGTCATTCACCCACCCGCGCCCTTTCTGCCGGGGTCACAAACCCCACATCTGCTTTTTCATGTCTAAAAGGCAGATCGATATCCACCGCACAGTCAAGGTTCTGTGCGTAGCGGTGCCCGGCATAGGTGGCGGCTGCAATGATTCCCGGCGCCTCGGCATCGCCGATCCGCGTCAGCGTGAAGGGCAGGTTTACATGGTCGCCATCGGGCCTATAACGCAGTGCCGCGTACAGATCATCGACCGGCGCACGTTGCCCCACAACCACCAGTCCCGTTGCAGGCAGCAGCGTTTCGCGGCCCGAATATGCGCAGGCAATGGTCGCCACCGCCCCGTCGAACCATGACAGACCATGCGCCGTGACCAGCCGGATACCCAACCCCATCAGATGGCCCGGTACCCGCCAGCCCTCGCCTGTATGTTCGGCCCAATGTGACACACGGTCATCCGGCGTGACCAGCGTCACCTCTTGCCCCGTCGCGCGCAGCCGTTCGGCCAGCACACCGCCCATGTAATACCCATCTGCGTCATAGACGACCGTCGGACCAGACGGCAGACGCCCGTCCATGATGTCATCAGGCGTGAACACGGGCGTCGCATCATCGGCAATCGTCACAAACCGCTTGCCCGTGAAAACATCGCGCCGCCAGCGCGCCCCAGTCGCGATACAGACATGATCCGCACCAAAGGCCAGCACGTCATCCAGCGACATGCGGCTTTCGCGGTAGACGTCCACATTCGGCATCTTGGCAATCTGCCCTTCACGGTAATCGCGCACCCGGATGTATTCGCGCATCCCCGGCAAGCCCGCCTCACGCACCACCCTGCCCCCCAGCACGCGTCCCGCCTCGGCCAGTGCCACGCGGTAGCCCCGCAGGCCCAACACCCGCGCCGCCTCCAACCCTGCCGGACCCGCGCCCACGACCAACACTTGCGCATCCGTCCCGCGCGGTGCGGCGCGTTCGGGGTGCCAGCCCTGCCGCCATTCCTCGCCCATCGTCGGGTTTTGTGTGCAGCGGATCGGCACCGCCAGACTGTCGCCCGAATAGCAGACGTTGCAGCCGATACATTCGCGAATATCCTCCGGTCTGCCTTCCGCAATCTTGTTGGGCAGGAACGGGTCCGCAATTGACGGACGCGCAGCACCAATCAGGTCGGTGATCCCGGATTTCACCATCCTGACCATCGTATCGGGCGACGTAAAGCGCCCCACCGTCACCACCGGTTTCGTTGTCACCGACCGCACAAACGCCATATAGGGTTCCAGCGCACCTTCCTTGGTGAACCGCGATGGCCCCATTTCCAACGAATAATCCGCGATGTTGATATCCCACAGATCCGGCATTTCCGCCATCATCGCCAACATCGCGCGCCGTTCGCCCGTGATTGGCTGGCCATCTATTCCGATTGCCTCATCCGCCGCAAAGCGCACCGCAACAGCACAGCGATCACCCACGGCATCTTTCGTTTCGGCAATCAACTCGCGCACCAGCCGTGTGCGGTTTTCCAAGGACCCGCCATATTCATCGCCCCGCGTGTTGGTTTCGGGGTCAAGGAAATGCGCAATCAGATAGCCGTGCGTCGCATAGACATAGACAATGTCGAATTCGGCCGCCTTTGCCCGCAGCGCCGCATTGCGGTGCCAGCGGCGAAAGTCGCGGATATCGGTCTTGTCCATCGCGCGGGTCTGAAACGGGTGGCCCACGGCATTGGGCATCGCCGCCACATCGAAAGACACCAGCCGGGTCGCAAGATTGGCGGTCCGCGCGCCGCCGAACCACAACTCGCACCCCGCCAACGCGCCGTGTTCATGCACGCGGTCGGTCATCAGCCGGTGGCTGCGGATGTCGGTATCGTCCCAGATCGAGGCCGAGATATAGGTCTGGTCATCCGACGCCGGGTGGATCGAGCAATACTCGGTGTTTACCACGCCCCAGCCACCCTCGGCCTTGATCCCGCGCATTTCGGCCAGCGTGCGCGGCCGGGCCCAGCCCATGCCGGTGCAATGGGGCACCTGATAAAACCGGTTCTTGGTGGTGACTGGCCCGATTCTGACCGGTTCAAACAGAATGTCATAACGCGGATCACGCATCATCGGCCTCTTGATCCAGAAGTGGTGTTGGCAAAGGGTCTGCCGCCCCGCCGGAAAACACCGCCGGAAACAGCGCTGCGAGATGGCCAATGGCCCTGTCCCGACAGGCAAGGCGTTTGAAATCATCCGGATACAGCAGCATGTTCAACCACAGCCCGTCATAAAACGCCTCCATCCCCAGTATCGCGCTGCGCGGGTCTGCCATCGCCTGACCGGCCCCGGCACCCAGCGATGTCAGAATCGCCACTGTCGCGTCCAGCCGTTCGTCATCCAGATCGGCCACGACGCGCCGATAGATCACGCGCGCGCCCGCATCACCCCAAAACGCAAACCAGATCGCCAGCTTGCGCCGTTGGCAGATGCGGGAATCAAACCGGGATTCCACAATCGCCAGCAGCCGTTCGGCAGGTGTCAGCGACGGGTCCGCCGCGCGCGCCTGCCAGATGCCGCGCTGTTCATGCGCGAGGTGCAGCAGCGTCGCCTCAAACAGGCGTTCCTTGCTGTCGAAATGAAAATTCGCCAGCCCGACGGACGTGCCCGCCAGATCAGATACCTTGGCAATCGTGGTCCCGCTGAGCCCGTGTTTTGCGATGCAGCGGATGGTCGCATCGATCAATTGCAACCGCCGCGCCACCTTGGCCGCACTCCGGCCCGGTGTGGGGCCGCTGTCGTCCGGTCTTGTCTTCGCCGTTTGCTGCGTCATTTGCCCGCCCCTTTCGGGTCAATGACGACCCGGCGCCCGGCAAAATTCGCTGAACAGGCATTCAATAAGTCAACGCTGCCCCGCTGCATGTCAAGCCCTGTGTGCGCCATCCCGCGGACAGATCACGCCTAACCCGCCAGCCGTACCGCGCACCAATAGACGCCCACCGCAATCGCCGCACCGCTGCCCGCCCATACGAGGGCGCGCCCGCCGCGCAGCATGTACAATGCGGGCATCGTCACCAGTATCACGCCGATCTGTGCAAGCTCGATCCCGACGTTAAACCCCAGCAGCGCCACCGCCAAAGTACCGGATGATAACGACAATCCCCCCAGCACGGTCGCAAAGCCAAAGCCGTGGATCAGCCCAAAGAACGCCGCCACCACAGCGCGCGGCGCGGGCAGAAAGGGCCTGATGTTATCGGCTGCGGTCACGATGATCGACAGTGCAATCAACACCTCGATCACGTCGGATCGCGGACGCAGCACCTGCAACGTCGCCGCCGTCAGCGTGATCGCATGGGCGATGGTAAACCCGGTCGCCGCCATCACGACGCCCAGCGCCGCGCGCCGCGGCGACCCTGCGGTGGCAACCGCAGGCAGCATCAGAACCAGCAGAAACACGATATGATCAGCCCCGCCCGCCAGATGTTCGATCCCCGCCCGCACATAGGCCACAAAGGTTGCAAAGGCCCCATCCGCCCCCGGTGCGATCGTGATCTGCCTGTTCTGCGGCCCCAGAACGCTGGTCGCGGAGAGCCCGGCATCCGCCGTTGTCAGGAAAAGCCGATGATCCGGATCAAGGTTGACAAACAGCCGCGTGGTCACCGTCAAAGGCGCCGCCGCGTCCGGGCAGGGACCCGAAAGATGCACTTCAAGATAGTCAATGCCACCGTTGATCACCGCATCCGCACCGGTCTGCGTCATGGCACAGGCACCGCCCGCATCAAACGTCAGCCCCGCCAACACATATGCCGCCACCTCCGGCAAGCGCGGCTCCACCTCGCCCCAAGTGATCTGGCCATCAAGATCTGCATCCAGCCAGACCGCCACATCAAGATCGCGAAACGCCAGGCGCAAATCAGCCGTCAGCATCGCCTGATCGCGTGTCAACGTCAGATAGGACCGCGTTGTTTCATGCGCCGACGCCATCAGGGGCGCACACACAAGGATCAAAAGCCATAACGCGCGCGTCATGCGGCACCGACCGCGCCGCGCAGCCCGCCCTGACCCTGATACCCCAATGCCAGCGCGTTCAGCCCAATCAGAAACACTGATGCCAAAACCCCACGACCACGATGGAAACCATGCCGTCAAGCCCGGTAATCCCGTTGCAGCCCGCCGATCACCCCGCCGGTGTGCGCCAACGCAGGCGATACGGCGCAAATTGTCATCAGCGGCACGGCTGCGATCGGCTTGGTCTGTTTCATGCGATATCCCCATCTGATGGTCTGCCTGCCGCGCAGGCAGACGTATGACTGCAACTAAGGTTCATGGCGGCTATGGTTTCAATGCTGCCGCTGGTTCAACGACAAAGGATGGAATCCGCAGCGTCGGAATATCCACCCGCGCCGCGCGCATCCATGCCAGAACGGGCATGGCCGCCTCTGGTTTGCCTGCCGCCGTGGCCGCATTGATCAACAGGCGCGCATCATCCGCCTCGTGCTGCAACGCCCAATTGGCCTTTGCGCGTTCCAGGGCGCGCATCGGGTCATTGGCGATCCGCAGATAAAACATCGCCTCTTCGCGCGCATGGGCCACCAGCCCGATATCAAGGCTGCGTTGCGCACGCGCGGCCAGCGTTTCAACCAGATCGCCCGCGTCGTCGCCCTGCGCGTGGCGTGCCAGAACCCGCCGGATCAACACGCCATCCGTATCCGGTGCTGCCTGCAGCAGCGTCAGCACCGCGTCCGCGCGCCCCTGTTCCAACAGCAGATCGGCCAGCATCAACTGTTCGCGCTGCGCGCCCGGATCTTGTGCCAGAACGGTACGCAAATGCGTCTCTGCAGAGGCCAGATCGCCCTGTAACAACGCGATTTCCCCCAACAATGACGTGGCCCATGGCCGCAACGCAGGGTCCAGCGCGCCCGGTTGCGCCATGATTGCCGTCAGACGCGCAGCCACCTCCGGCGCATCGCGCGTCAGGGTCAGGGTCGTTGCCTGACACAAGAACCCCACATCGGCGCGCAAGGCCGCAATCCGGGCGCAATCCTGCAAGGCTGTGGCATAATCGCCGCGCACCGTGTGGATCGTCGCGCGGTTCAGCAGCGCGTTCACATCGCGCCCGTCCGCCACCACCACCGCATCCAGCAGGGCCAGTGCACCGGGGAAGTCGTGTTGATACTGCCGCGCTGTCGCAGCAAGGCTTTGGGCGGCTGGCACGCGGTCCAACACAAAGGGTTCCAGTATCGCCAAAGCGGCACCAACAAGGCGGGAATCGCCATTTGCGCGCCCTTCGGTAATCATCAGACGCGCCGCATCCAGTGACAGCGTCAGATCACCCGGTGTTGCCCGTTGCGCCGTCACCGCCACGCGCAACGCATCCGACGTCACGCGCCCGCCCCCCAGATCGGCCACCACCGTATCGCGCGTCAAGGTCACGCGCGCCGCGCCGCCGCCTGACAGTAATGCCACTGCCAATGTCATTCCCGCGACAACAGCCCACACCCACCGCGCCATCAGTACAGCCCTTCAATTTCGACCGGCAAACGCCGCACCGGTTGCGGTTCTGCCAGCAGGCTGCCCTGATCCGTTGGCAAGGCTTCAATCGCGCGCAGGCGTTGGAACCTTTCGGATGACACTTCGGCCGCCGCCGCCCCATCGCGCAGGATCGTCGCGCGCAGAAACACAAACAGTGTCTGCCGCCGGTTGCTTTCCGCGCGTGACCGGAACAGCCCGCCAATCACCGGCACCCGGCCCAGACCCGGCACCTCGGACCGCGTGCTTTGCCTGTCATCGGTGATCAGGCCGCCCAGAACAATCGTCCCGCCATTGTCCGCCAGCACCGTTGTCTGAATGCTGCGCCGGTTGGTGATCAGGTCCGCCGCCCCCGCCACCGCCGTTGCCACCAGCGACGATACCTCCTGGCTGATATCCAACTGGATCACATCGCCCTGATTGACACGCGGTGTCACACGCATCGTGATGCCCACATCCTGCCGTTCAATCGTGGTAAAGGCGTTCTCGCCATCGCCATTGCCATCAAACGATCCCGTCCGGAAAGGCACGTTCTGGCCCACGATGATTTCTGCCGCCTGATTGTCCAGTGTCGTGATGCTGGGCGTCGACAGCAGGTTGGCCTTGCTGGACTGCCCCAAGGCCTGCAACAGCAGCCCGAATTTATCCTGCCGCGACAGCCCGATTGACAGCCCCCCCGATGTCGCCGCCGCTGCGGGCACCCCCAGCAACGTCAGAATCCCGTCCAGCGATGGCCCGGCGGTGGAAAACGATGTCGCCGCAAACCCGCCCGGCGGTGTTGCCGCACCAAAACCCAACTGCACCCCCAACTGTTCCGATATATCGCCCGATACCTCGACAATCGCCGCCTCAATCAGCACCTGTGGGCGGCGCTGGTCCAACTCGGCAATCAGGGCGGCCAGATCGGCCTGCACTTCGGCCCGCGCCCGCACCACGATGGCATTGCTTTCCAGCGCCGGTTGAATCGTAATTTCCTCGGCCGAAAACGATGCCACGGGCGGCGGAGCAACACTGACGGGTTGCCCGGTGGCGGGATCAATTACAGGCGGCAGCGCCTCGGCCACAGGGTTTGTCGCCACGCTTCCCGTCCCCACCAGCCCGCGCAGCACCTCGGACAGCGCCGTCGCATCGGCAAAGCGAAGGTTATACACCCGCGTCACCGGCACCGTTGACGCAATTGCCCGCCCCGGCACATCCAGATCGGCCACGATCCCCAGCACCATGTCATAGGTCGCCTGATCCGCACTGAGCAGCAAAAGGTTCGACCGCGCATCCACCGTCACCCGCGGCGCGATGTTCCCAATCGCCGGATTGGCCCCCAGAATGCCCTGCACCGCAGCACCCACCTCGGTCACATCGGCATTGCGGATGCGGATCGTGAACACCTCTTGCCCGTCGTCGGCGTCCAGTGCCCGCGCGATGCTTTCGATCCGCCGCACGTTTTCCGCCGTGTCGGTGATCACCAGCGTATTGGTATCCACCACCGCCTCGATATACCCGAAACTCGCCACCAATGGCCGCAGCGCCCCCACCGCCGTCGTTGCCGGAAAGTTGCGCAACGGCACCAGCCGCGTGATCACGTCCAGCCTGCCTGGCTGTTCCGTGCTTTCAATCACGCCCCCGCCTTCGCGGATCACCTGTTGCGGCACGATCCGCCACAGATTGCCCGACGGCAATGCCGCATAACCCTGCACTGCCAGCACCGACTGAAACAGCTCCCACACCCCGTCCTTGTCCAGCGCCTCGGTTGAAATCACCGTGACGATCCCCTGCACATTCGGATCAAGGATCAGCGTGCGATCCGTAATCTCGGCCACCTGTTCGGCCAGCGTGCGGATATCCGCATCGCGCAGGTTGATGACAAACGTCCCGCCCCCCGCAGGCGTGATCTGTGCCGTTGCGGGCAAGACCATTGCAATCGTTAACAAAAGGGCGCGCAGGGCGATCATGGGTTGCTACCTTAAAGGAAATGTCATGGTGATGATCTGACCCGCGCGCTGCACCTCGACCGTCGCGCGCCCCGCTGCCGCGATATCGTCGAAATAGGCCTGATCACGCGCCACATCGCCCACCGCCTGCCCGTTGACCCGTGTCACCAGATCGCCCGGTTGAAACCCCGCCTGCCGCACGCCCGGATCCGCCGATGCCGCAATCAGATAGCCCTCCGGCGTCGCCTGCAGGCCCAGCCTGTCCATCACGCTTTGCGGGTTCTGCAGGATTTCCGCGCGGTAATAGGCAATCACCGCATCCGGGTTCGTCGTATCTGGCGGCCCTGCGTTCGCAATCGGCACCATGATGGCGGATTGCGGCCCGAAATCCCCCGCGCCCTTCGCGAAAAACAGCGCCTCTGGCGCGCCATTTACCATCAGGATCACATGATCCGTCTGCACCTGCGCCAACGTCACCGTTGCCGAAATTGCCCCGCCCACCGCATAGCTGGCTACCGGCACATCGCCCCCTGCAATCATCGCGCGCGATGCCGATGCCGGTGTCGCAATCGTCAGGCCCAGCAACGTCAGGCCCAGCTGTGTCGCAGGCACTTCCGTTTGTTCCGGCACCGGTGGCGGGGCCGCGCTGCCAAACGGCGCAAACGCCACGATCGGCGCAACCCCTGGCGACGCCTCTGCCCGGCCAGCCGCCTGTGCCGTCATCACAGGCGCACCGCCGTCAACCTCGCCCAGCAGATGCCAGACCACTGGTGCCGCAGCCACCCCAAGGCTGATCGACGCGCCTGCCGCAACCCCCCAGAGCCACAGGTTCATCATGGCCCCACATCCGCCAGAACAAACCCCGTCAGCCGCGCGTATTGCCGCCCATCCGTGGCATCCGCCGCACTGATCACAACCTTGATGACATCCGGACCGCTGGTTGGCTCCGCCATCACCGCAACGCTGAATACAAACCCCAACATCGGCGGCGGCGCGTCATCCGGTTGCAGGCCCAGCGTCAGTTCCGTCAGATGGTTTTCCACAACCCAACCCGCCGCTGCCCGCGCCTCCAGCCCCGCAATCCGCGCGATATGCGCCTGCGTCGCGGCCAGCAGCCCCACCGCCGACATCGCCAGTACCGCCAGCGCCACCAGCGTTTCGATCAAGGTAAAACCTGCGTCCGGCGCACGCGTCATGGCGCATCCCCCGGCAATGCCCGCGCCGACAGCCCGTCAAACGCCACGCGCCAGACAGGCCCTTGCCCCTGGATCATAAAGTCCACCGCACCGGTTGCATCTGCCGACAACGTCACCCGCTCTGCCACACCGTCTGCGCGGGCCAGCATTACACCGGGCCCCAACTCCCGCCGCGCGCCACCTTCAATCTGATAACCCTGCGCATCCCACGTCATCACCCGCGGCACCCCTGATATCAACGCACCGTCCACCGCGAACCCCATGGCCGTGGCCAGCCGCCGCGCCTCACGCTCTGCCGCGTTGTCCCGGCCCAGCGCACCCAGACCCAGCGTTGCCGCACCCGTTGCCACGCCGATCACCGCCAGCACGATCATCATTTCAATCAGTGTCACACCGCTATCGATGCGGCGTGTCATCCGCCCGCACCATTGGCCGCAAGCCCGTTGCCATGTGCGACGTCCGCATCAACCCCGTCACCCCCCGGCTGCCCGTCCGCGCCATAGGACAACAGCACATAGCCGCCCGCCGCCCCGTCAATCGTATAGACATACGCATTGCCCCATGGGTCAGTCGGCACTTGCGGCAGATACCCCCCCGCCACCCAATTCGGCGGCACCGGCGCATCCACCGGCATCTGGCTTAGCGCCGCCAACCCCTGTGCCGCCGTCGGATAGGTGCGATTATCCAGCCGGTACATTTCCAGACTTGCCGAAATCGTGCGCAAATCCGCATTCGCCACCGCCACCCGCGCCTCGTCCGGGCGTCCGATCACGTTCGGCACCACCAACGCCGCCACGATCCCGATGATCACCAGAACGATCATCATCTCGATCAGGGTCACCCCGCTTTGCCCGCTCCGGAGCGCGCGTTTGCGCATGATCTGCATAGCTGAAACCTCATGAGTCCTCTGGCGGTGACAAAGTTAATACGTGCTGAAACTTCCAAAGTTTCACTGCGTAGCTGCAATCACGGAAATTATTCGCCCCGCGTGAACCAAAGGCGCGCCACCCGATGCAGCCCAGTGATACATCGCCCGTTTTGCCAACCCCGCCCGGCGTGCAGTATCTGCCCGGCGAAGACGTGCTGCTGCTTGCCGTGGGCATGCCCACCATGCCCGCAGCCCAACGCCGCGCCGCCGTGGCCTTTGCGGTTGAAGACCGCATTGCCGCGTCCCTTGATGATGTGCATGTCATCCTTGGCCCGGCAATGGCGGATGGCGCGACGTGGCTTGTCGCCGTCATCGCGCGTGATGTGCTGGCGCGCGTAACGGCTGACCGTAAGGCGCGCCTGCTGCCTGATGTGCTGGCGCTGCCTGTTCCTGATGCCGGGGAATGGGCTGTGTGGACGGATGGTGCGCGCGCCATCGTGCGTACCCCGGATGGCGCAGGCTTTGCCTGCCCGCTTGGCCACCTGCCAACCTATCACCTTGCCGCCATGCGCCCCCGCATTGCCCTTTTTGGCGGCACGCTTGGCGCGGCCTTTGCCGATCAGCATCCCGCGCCTTGGCCGAGCGCGCAAGACACCACGCTTGCGCGGTTCGATCTGAACACCGCGCGCGTGGCCGCACGCGGCCTTGCCTTGCCCAAGACATGGGCGCGTCTGGCCGCCATCCTGGTCTTTGCCGCCCTTGGCCATATCGGCCTTCTGGTCGCAGATACTTGGGCTTTAGGCCAGATCAAAGCCGAACTTGATACAAACCTGCGCGATACTCTGAACGCCATGGGCTATCCCGCAGGCGATGATGCGCAACGCGACGCCGCACAGATCCTTGGCCGCGCAAACGGCACGGCTGGGCCGCGGCTGATCCCGATGATGGCCCGCACATTTGCCGCCCTTGCCCCTCAGACAGGCCGCGTCACGCTTAGCGATCTGCGCTATGGGGCCGATCAAAACAGCCTGACCATCACCCTGCAGGCCCCCGACATCGCCACCCTGCAAAGCGTCGAAGGTGCCGTTTCCGGTGCAGGTTTCCGCGTCACCGCCGGGGCCGCAACCACCGCAAACGGGCTGGCCGAACAGCAACTCATCCTGCAAGGCGGTGATGCATGACCGCATTCTGGGCCGAACGCACCCTGCGCGAACGCGCCCTGATTGCCGCATTGGCCGCCATGTGCGCGGCCTACCTGATGTTCATCGCGCTTTGGCAGCCCCTGCAACGCCACCGCACCACCCTGACCGGCGATATCGCCCAACAGTCGCGCCTGATTTCCGCCCTGACCGTCCTGCCCACGGGTGCCGTCACCGCCCCCCTGCTGGCCCCCGACACGCCCCTGCCTACCATCATCACCGACACGGCAACCGCCTTTCAACTGACCATCCGCCGCCTGCAACCCACCCAGGATGCCGCCGAGATCACGCTGGAGGATGCCCCCTTTGACACGGTCCTTGTGTGGATTGACGCCTTGGAACGTGATCACGGCCTGCGGATCATTGCCCTGTCGATGACCCGCCGCCCTGAACCCGGCCTTGTCGCCGCCACCCTGACGATCGGACGCTAGCCATGCCCGCAACCCTGCCCTACAGCTTTGCCCGCCAGCACGGAATCGTGCTGGAAACGCGTGATCAGAGCCTGTTTTGTGGCCTGCGTGAAGGCGTCAGCGTCGCCGCCATGGCCGAGGTGGCGCGCATCGCGGGCCCCGATCTGACATTTGAACCCCTGTCACCCGATGCCTTTGCCGCCCGCCTTGCCACCGCCTACCGTGACAACGCCGCCGATGCATCCGATGCCGCCGGGGCGGATGGCGATCTGGCCAGCCTTGCCGACAGCACTGCCATTGTCGACGATCTGCTGGATCAATCCGAAGATGCCCCGGTGGTGCGCCTGATCAACGCCCTGCTGTCCGAGGCGATCAAGGAAAACGCATCCGACATTCACATCGAAACCCAGGAACGCGCCCTTGTCGTGCGGTTTCGCGTTGATGGCATCCTGCGCGCCGTGGTCGAACCCAAACGCGCGCTGGCCCCCTTGCTCGTCAGCCGGATCAAGGTGATGGCCCGGCTGGACATCGCCGAAAAGCGTCTGCCGCAGGATGGCCGCGTATCCTTGCGCGTCGGCGGGCATGAGGTCGATGTGCGTGTCTCCACCATCCCCTCGCAATATGGCGAACGCGTTGTGATGCGCCTGCTGGACCGCGATGCCACGCGTCTGGGCCTTGACAGGCTCGGTATGGCCCCGCGCGATGCTGCCGTCTTCGCCCGCATGCTGGCGCGTCCCGATGGTATGCTGCTCGTCACCGGGCCAACCGGGTCGGGCAAGACGACCACGCTGTATGGCGCGCTGGATCATCTGAATGATCGCACCCGCAACATCATGACCGTGGAAGACCCGATTGAATATTCGGTCGATGGCATCGGCCAGATGCAGGTCAATCCGCGCACCGACCTGACTTTTGCCCGTGGCCTGCGTGCGATTTTGCGGCAAGACCCAGATGTGATCATGGTTGGCGAAATCCGTGATCGCGAAACCGCACAGGTTGCCGTCGAATCTGCGATGACCGGGCATTTCGTGCTGTCCACCTTGCACACCAACACCGCCATCGGGGCCATTGCACGCCTGATCGACATGGGCGTCGAACGGTTTTTGCTGGCCCCCATGCTGGTGGGCGTCGTGGCGCAACGGCTGGTCCGGCGCTTGTGCCCCGATTGCCGCCGCCCCGAACCCGCCACCGCCGCCGATTCCGCCCTGATTGCCGGGTTGATCATAGGCGAGCCCATCCACCGGGCCACCGGTTGCCCCGCCTGCCACGGCCAAGGATATCGCGGGCGGTCCGGCATCTATGAGGTCGTCGCCATGACCCGTGTCCTGGAAACCCTGATCGCAACCGGCGCATCCGAGGCTGACCTTACCGATGCCGCGCGCGCCGATGGCCCCGGCCTGATCGCCGATGGCCTGCGCCAGATCCGCGCGGGCCTGACCACGGTCGAGGATGTGGCCCGCGTCGCACAGGAAACCTGACACCATGGGCGCATATCAGTTCCGCGCGGTCGATGGCACAGGCAAAACCCACGCCGGCGTGATCGATGCCGCCTCCCCCGCCGCTGCGCGCCAGTCCCTGCGCGGCAAGGGCTGGCTGCCCGTCGATATCACCGAACGCAGCGCCACCCCCGGCCCCAAGGGCCGCAAGACCGCAACCCCCCGCCTGCCGTTGTCCGCACTGACCCTTGTCACGCGCCAGATGGCCACCCTGCTGGGCTCCGGCCTGCGCATCGAAGAGGCACTGACGACAATTGCAAGCGGCCAGCCGCCACGCGTCGCGTCAATTCTGCTGAACGTCCGCGCCACCGTGATGGAAGGGCGCAGCTTTGGCGACGCGCTGGCGACCTATCCGCAGGCGTTTTCCGAATACTACCGCGCCTCCGTCCGCGCGGGCGAGGCATCGGGCAAGCTCGATCAGGTGATGGCGCATCTGGCCGCCCACGTCGAACACCGCAGCCGCAACCGCCAGTCGGTACAGCTTGCCCTGCTGTATCCCGCGTTGCTGGGCGTCGTCAGTCTGGCGATCATCATGTTGCTGATGACCTATGTCGTGCCCGACATCGTGAAGGTGTTTCGCGACCGTGGTGCCGATCTGCCGCTGCTGACGCGGGCCTTGATCGGTATCAGTGATGCCCTGCGCGGATATGGTCTTTATGCCTTGTTGGTGTCGCTTTTTCTGGCTTTGGGGACTGAACGCTGGCTGAAGAACCCGCGCAACCTGATCCGTTGGCACGGGGTGCTGGCACGCGGACGGATGACGGCCCGACTGGTGCAACGCCTGAACGCCACGCAATGCGCGGGCACCCTGGCCACCCTGTTGCAAAGCCAGGTGCCGCTGGTTGATGCGCTGGCGGCCTCTGCCGATGTCATCCCCAACCTGTACATCCGCGCCCGCATGCGCGATGCCACTGACAAGGTCCGCCAAGGCATGTCGCTGCAACGCGCGCTGTCCGAAGCGGCGGTGTTTCCCCCGATGATGATCGCGATGGTCGCCAGCGGCGAGGCATCCGGCCATCTGGGCCGCGCGCTGGACCATGCCGCCACCGAACAGCAGCGCGATCTTGATGCCTGGGTCAAGGCCGTGGTCGCCTTGGTCGAACCTGCGATATTGGTCATCATGGGCGGTCTGGTCATGGCGATGGTGCTGGCCATCCTGATGCCCATCGTGTCACTGAACGGGCTGGCCAATGGGTAACGCAAACGCCCTATTGCGCAAACAGCGCCAGCGGCAGTTCAATTTGGCTGTCACCCCCCACGGGCAACCCCGGCACAAGTGCCGCCCCCGCCGCCGAAACCGTGATGCGCAGGCGCGCGTCCGGCGTGACCAGCAGATCGCCCAAAGCCACGCCCGGCGCATCCGCGCCCGTGATCACCATGCCAACCCCATCACCGGTTGTGGCAATATCCGCCACCAATGCGGGCAACGGCACATCCGTCACCGTCCCGTCCACCCGCGCGCAGGTGCCTGCCGCCAGCCGTACCTGCCCTGTGGCCGCCCGCGCGTCCCTTGCGACCTGCGCGCCGACCAGATTCACATCTGCGACCGTCGCACAGGTAATCTCCAACCCCGGCATCACCGCATCAATCAACGACCACCCCATCCGCCCGCGCAGTGGCGCGATCGTGGCCCCACCCGGCCGCAGGGCCCATTGCCCCGCCAGATCGGTTTCCGGCCCCGTGACCCGCACATCGGCCACCCATGCCGCCGCCGTCACGGAATCCCACAGGCCACTCTGCCATGTCAACTGATGCCCGCCCATCACGGCTACCCCGTTCCACAGCGTGCCCGACAGCGCGACACCCGCGGGCACCCCGACCCCGGCCATCCGCGCGGCCACGCCCAACGGCACGGTTGCCGCCATCGTCACGGCCCCCGCCCCCAATCCAAGGAGCGCCACCAATGACCACTTCACCGCACGCCGCACTGTTGACCCGCCGGGGCTTTGTTCGATCTGCATGTGCGCGGGGCCTTGTTCCTTTGATCGGCCTGCCACTGCTGGCCGCCTGTGGTGACATTGCCCAACCCGCACAACGCGGCACAGGCCAGGGTGGGCGCGATTTTGCCCTTCTGTTGCCCCTGACGGGCGAGGCGGCCCCCTTGGGTGCAAATATGGCGCGTGCCGCGTCCCTTGTCACGCAGGCAGGTGCGGCAGACCGTGCCCCCAAAATCTATGACACGCAGGATACCGCCACTGGTTCCGTCGATGCCGCACGGCAAGCCATTGAAAGTGGCGCGAAAATCCTTCTGGGGCCGCTGCGGGCCGATCAAACCGCAGGCGTTCTTGCCGTTGCGGGCAACCGCCCCGTGATCACATTTTCGAATGATGACACACTTGGTGCGCAAGGTGCCTTTGTGATGGGCATCACCCCCGCGCAATCCGTCGCCACCATGTTCAGCTATGCCCGCGCCCAAGGCCTGACCCGTATCGCCGTGGTCAGTCGGCCGGGGCCCTTGGGCCAGGCAACCGAGGTCGCCGCGCGCGCCCTTGCAGCGGCGGGTGGTATCACCATCACATCCGTCTTGTTGCGCGATCCCGGTGATCGCGGGCTGCGTGCGGCCCTGGGGCAAACCCAGGCCGTCTATCTGCCCGATGGCGGGTCCGCGCTGGCCGGGTTTGCCCAAGGCCTGCGCGGGGCCGATGTGCAACTGCTGGGGTCCGTGCAATGGGGTGTCGCCGATGTCACCGCCGACGCCAATCTGGATGGCGCATGGTTTGCCGCCCCGCCGCCCGATCTGTTCCTGCCCTTTGCCGACCGATTTCAGGCCGCGTTTGACGCGCAACCCGGTGTCGTCGCGGCCTTGGGCCATGATGCCGCCCTGCTCGCCATCGGTCTGGGCGACGGGCGCGGCGTGAACCGCAAGGGCATTTTGCGCGACGCGGGCTTTACCGGCGTGCTTGGCCCTTTCCGGTTCACGCCCGACGGCCGCTGTCAGCGTGATCTGGCCGTGCTTGGGGTTAAAGCCAGCACATTCACCGTCTTGGCCGAGGTGACGGGCACATGACCCGCGCGCGCGATACCGGCTTTACCCTGATCGAGGTGCTGGTCTCACTCGCCCTCTTTGCCATGATCGCAGGTGCAGGCCTGTCCGTGCTGGATCAGATTTTGCGCACACAATCCCGGACCGACGGGCGGCTTGACCGTCTGGCCGCCCTGCAACGCATGATGCACCTTGTCGCGCGCGATCTGTCTGAATCCACCCCCGGCACGCTGCAGGGCGATGCCACCACCCTCACCCTTGCACGCAGCGCAATCACTGTCACCTATGCCCTGACCGAAGGCCGGATGGTCCGGCAGGTCGCCCGAAACCGCGCCGATGCCATTGCCCAACCCCTGCTCGCCGATGTGGCCAACCTGCGCTGGCAGTTCCTTGATCCGTCAGGCACCTGGCAAGACACCTGGCCACCCGGCGATGATGACGTCGCCCTGCACGCCGTTGCCATGACCGTCACGCTTGATGCCGGCGAATTGCGCCGCGTTGTGGCCGTGCCGCGTGCAGGCCCGCCATGACGCCAGATAACCCGACCCGTGATCCCGAATGCGGCGTGATCCTGATCAACGTGCTTGTAATTCTTGCCCTGTCATCGACCGTGTTGTTTGCCATGCTGCGCCTGGCAGACACCGCCATCACCCGCAGCCAGCAGTTTGCCGACGCGGGCCAAGGCACCGCCCTGATCTTGGGGGCCGAGGCAACCGCCATCGCCGCCCTGCGCCGCGATCCGCCAAAGGTGGATCATCTGGCCGAGCCGTGGGTGCAGATCGCACAACAAAACATCGCCATCGACGGCGGTACCTTCAGCCTTGCCATCACCGATGCGCAGGGGCGGTTCAACCTGAACAATCTGCGACGCGGCGCCCCCGAAGACCTGCAAATCCTGCAACGCATCATCACCGCGCTGGATGTGCCCGACGCCATCGGCCTGCGTATTCTGGCCCGCATGGCCGATCTCACACCCCTTGCGGCCCTGCCGGAACTGGCGCAGGCGGGCATTGGCCCCGATGATCTGCAGCGCCTGTCAACGCTGGTGACCGTGCTGCCAAACCCGACGCCCATCAACATCAACACCATGCCCGATGCGATGTTTGCCGTGCTGGCAGGCAATCCCGTGCAGGCCCGCCTGCTGCAAGGCATCCGCACCCGCAACGGGCAGTTGACGCAAGCAGACCTGTTGAATGCGGGCCTGATCCTGACCACGCAGGCGGGCATGCAGTCATCCTATTTCACCATCACCACCCGCGTTACCATCGGCACCACCACACAGGCGCGCGACAGCCTCCTGTATCGGTTCACGACCCCCGGCAATGGCACTCAGGTCATCGTCACCGCCCGCACCACGGTGCCATAGAAAAGGGCGGCGATGTTGCCACCGCCGCCCCAAATCATCGTCAGTCACCCGGCAATCAGAAATCAACCGGCTCTTGTGTCAGGCGCGCCTCTTCATTGGCATCCGCTACCTGCAGAAAGGTCACCGGACCCGGCTCATTCGGCTCGGCCGTATCAAGGCTGCGAAACGCCGCCGCGAAGGGCTGTCCAAACTGCGCCGCCGCATCCCCGATCTGCCCACCCCCGCCGCCACAAGCGGCAAGGATGGCCAGCGATAAGGCCGCCGTGATGGAAAGTTTGCGTGAACGTGTCATCCTGTCCTCACTGATTGATGTTGGGTTCATTGTTGGGCGAACCCGCGATCGGCGTATTCAGATACGGGAAATCCGCCAATACCTGATCCGGCCGCAGCGGTGCCCCATCCGTGAACGCAACCGTTCCAACAGGTGCATCCTCCGGGGCGCACAGATTAAGGTTCACCAGATCGGATGGCGTATCCTCCACCGCACCCGTAATCCCCAGCTCCGCCCCCAATGGCACCGGATGGCACAACGCCCCCATTACCACACGCAGCGCGATATCCACCGTGTCATCCGTCGGACGCCGCCCGTTCGGGAAGCCCGCCAGATCTTCGGCCACCACACCGAACACATTTTGGTTCGCCACCGGCGTCGGCGGAACCGCCGTGTTCAGGCGCAACATTTCGCCGCCGCGTGTCTGGTTGGCGTTCTGGTTAAAGCCCGGAAAACCCGTGGCAAAGGCTGCCTGAAGATCGGCGCGCGGAAAATTGGAAGGCGCGATATTCGGCACGCCAAGGGCACCGTTGGCATCCGGCGGGCTGTTTACAGGTTTCGGATTGAACAGAATGTCCAGCAGCGCAGGCAGCGTCGGGTTGGTCACATAGGTGGCAATCCCATCAGCCGGACGCAAATCCTGATCAGGCTCGGATTCGCCAAATCGGTCCTTGTCACGCAGACCGATCACCAATTCGTTCACCAGCGGGTTCGACAGGCGCGAAACCTGCACAAACGCCCCACCCTGACGGGTCGTGGCATTATAGTTCGGCGTCGGGTCCAGAAGGCGCGCTTGCGGCAGGCTGGCCGATGTCCACGCCCCGATCGTGGAATTATTCGCCGCCGTTGTCACGCATTCCACTGGCATTTCCACGGCCAGCGATGTGACGTTGAATTCATCCACCACATCGTCATTCGCGCGATCCTGCACGATGCCGCCGGGGAATGCACCCGCGCCCACATTATACTGCGGCCAGTCCGGCGAATCCGCACCCTGAATTGGCACCAGGTTCACCAGATCGAACACTTCGCCCAGATTGACGGCAAAGTTTTCTTCGCGCTGCCCCACGAAAATCCGCGCCGCACGGGTGCAACCCGGAACGTTGACCGGATAGATATGCGCATTGGCATAGGCCTCATAGTCCGGGATCGTCTTGGTGCCGATATTGTCGATCGGTTTGACGAAAACCCGCGGCGAACCGGCAATCGGGGCCTCAATCGGGCTTAGCGGCACCCGCGTCCCCGTGCGCCGATCACCCCGGATCAGGGTCACCGTATAGGTTTCCAGCTCGTTCAGCGCACCACCGTTGACGCCCGGCCCGATCCCGCCAAACTGCCGCAGCGGAATTGCAACATTCTGACCATCAATGCTCAGCTCAAAACCCGCATTGCGCCGCGTCCCTGCCGCATCAAGGGCGGAGTCAAAGTTGAACTGGAACGTCAGGTCTTCGCGCGCATCGCCCGTGTTGTCGATGTGAATTTCATAGATCGCGTCGTTGTCCATCGCGAAATAGTTCGGCCCGCCATAAGGTGCCTGCAATGGCACATAGTTGGCAATCATCGTCACATAACCGCGTTCCGCCGGATTTGCCGCCTCGGTGATGCGCGCGGGGGAAAAACTGCGGAACATGTAAAAATCCGTCGAATCCAGGCGCGGCATGCCCGAAATCGCGGGTGCCTCGCGGTGGCTTGATGCCCATGCGGCGGGGGCCGCGGCACCGATGGTTCCCGCAAGCACGGTCCCCAACAGCAGTCTTGCACTTATCTTCATCCGTTCCTCCTTGGGGCCGCGCCAGACCGCTGCCCTGTGATCGCACGACTGCGCGCGCGTGTGGTTTCGCAAACTTCGGGGGCCACGATCGCAAACAGCACAGCCCCCTCCGCCCATTCCTCTGGTGCAGCAGTTACGTGCGCGCGCACCCGAAAGTTTCAGGTCCATGGCAAATCTGCCCGCCATCCGCTAACCCGGTCAAAACGCGACACAAGGGGTGGATATCGCCGTGATGCTTTGGTTTGTAACCCTCGGCCTGACGCTGGTTCTGGCCGCCATCGCCATCATCGACGCCCGCACCCGGCGCATCCCCGATCTGCTCAGCCTGCCTTTGATCCCAGCCGGGCTTGCCATGGCCTACCTGACCCCGCTTTTGCCCATACAGCACCACCTGATCGGCGCCTGCGCAGGTTATGCCCTGTTTGCCGCCATTGGCGCATGGTATTTCCGGCGCACCGGCACCGATGGTCTGGGCCTTGGCGATGCCAAACTCTTTGCCGCCGCAGGCGCATGGCTCGGCTGGCAGGCCCTGCCAGCCGTCCTGCTGATTGCCGCCCTTGGCGGGCTTGGCTTTGCCCTTGTTCAGGGCCGCACCAACCGCCACGTCGCCCTTGCCTTTGGCCCATGGCTCGCCCTTGCATTCTGGGCCGTCTGGCTGTGGCAGGCGCTGTCTTTTCACATAATCGTGTAGTGCGAAACTTGCCCCTCGCGCCTGCGTAGATGCCCGTGCAGGCGGTAATTGTGCCCTCTGCGGGGCGGGGGCCGCAGATGCGCAAAATCGTCGGCAAAACATGGTCCGTCCCATGACGGATGACCCCATCGCCGTGCTGATCAACCGCGTTGCCGCGCTGGATCGCACCGCCTTTCGCACCCTGTACCGCGCCACCAACGATGCTCTGTTCGGCGTTCTGATCCGCATGATGCGCAATCGCGCCCTTGCCGAGGAGGGTCTGCAAGAGGTGTTCACCCGTGTCTGGCTGCGCGCAGGCAGCTTTGATGCCACCCGTGGCGCTGGCATGACCTGGTTGATAACCATCGCGCGCAACTATGCCATCGACCAGCGCCGCCACCGCAGC
>JANNKX010000152.1:0-8218 GCA_031396505.1 Rhodobacterales bacterium | reverse complement strand
GGCCGAAGGCGACTGGGCCATCATCGACCGCGCCGATGGCGCAAAGCAGTGGACGTACAAGAGCCTGCCGCTTTACACCTTTGTCACCGATGTGGCCCCCGGCGATATCACCGGCGACGGCAAAGGTGATGTCTGGCATGTTGCCAAACCCTGACCCGAAAGTCCTGCGATGACCATGCTGGACCAGATCGAGGCTGCGATTCCCGCCCTGCGCCGCTATGCGCATGCGCTGGTGCGCGACCGCGCGCGCGCCGATGATCTGGTGCAGGATTGCCTGGAACGGGCCGTTGCCAAACGCCAGATGTGGCGCGGTGACGGCCCGGTGCAGGCCTGGCTCTTTCGCATCATGCTGAACCGGCACCGCGATCTGCTCCGCGCGGCGGGCCCTGCGGGGCATCTGGTGGCCGTGCAGGACCTTGCCAGCGAACCCGCACAGTCGGGCGGGCAAGAGGCGCATCTGGCACTGGCCGAAGTGCATGCCGCCATGGGCCGCCTGCCCGTTGACCAGCGCGCCGCCCTGCTGATGGTCGCACTGGAAGGCCGCACGTTTGATGAGGCCGCCTCCATTCTGGCCATCCCCAAGGGCACGCTGATGTCGCGACTTGCGCGCGCACGGGCCACATTGCGCATCCTGACCGGGCGCACCACGGACGACCCCAAAGGCCACGCCCTTGGGCAGAAAGAAGTAAAGCCATGACCCAGACCCCGCCTCTGTCCGATGATGACCTGCTTGCATGGCACAGCGGCACCCTGCCCCCCGATGCGGCCAGCCGGATCGCCGTGCGCCTTGCCGATGATCCGTCAGCGCAGGCAATGCTGGCCGATTGGGCGGCCCAGGATGCCGCCCTTGCCGCGCTTTATGCTCCCATCGCCGATGAACCCGTGCCCGCCAGGTTGCGCGATGTCATCCGCCGGGCCGAGGCAGCCCCGCCCCTGCGCAATCCGCTGTGGCAGGTTGCCGCGTTGCTTGCTGTGCTGGTCGTCGGGGCCGCGGTCGGCTGGGTCGCGCGCGATGCAACGGCCATTGCCCCGCAACTTGCCAGCCTGCAGATGAACGCGGTGCAGGCGCATCAGACCTTTGTCGCCGAAGTCCGCCATCCGGTTGAGGTGCCTGCCTCCGACAGCGCCCATCTGAACACATGGATGTCCAAACGCATGGGCCGCGACATGCAGCCGCCGGATTTTGCGGGCGCGGGTTTTGCCCTGCTGGGCGGGCGGATCGTGCCGTCGCCCAGCGGGCCTGCCGCGTTCTACATGTACGAAGATGCGGCGGGTGCGCGGGTGACGCTGTACATTCTGCCGCAGGATCAGGGCAACGGTGCCGCATTTCAGTTCGCGTCGGATGGTGCGACGAATACCGTGTTCTGGAGCGATGAGGGGCTAAGCTGTGCCGTGGTAGGCGACCTGCCCCGGAAGGCGCTACGCGAGATCGCCGATGCGGCCTATGACCAGTTACTGTGATCCGCGCCGCCTTTCGGGACGTGAGGGGCGAGTTTTGGGGCGGAACAGCGCCTGATTCTGTGCTATGAACATTGGTGGCAGTGGCTGCCTTGACTGCCTTTTCCGTCACTGGGACGGTGCACGGGCTTTGCCTTGCTGTATCAACATTCAAGGCAGACCATCGTAGCAAAGCAGGCCTTTTGTTTGAAAGGACCATGTCATGTCATTTTATCTGTATCAGTTGTCCTACACACCAGCAGCGATCAAGGCGATGGTCGCCAATCCATCCGACCGCAAAGCCGCCGCAACCAAGCTGATTGAAGGCTTGGGTGGCACGCTGCATCACATGTTTTTTGCGTTCGGAACCTATGACGTGATCTGCCTGATCGAAGGCCCAAATGATCAGATGATGGCGGCGGGGGCCATGGCGGTGGCGGCAGCAGGCACCGTATCGGCATCCTCCACCATCAAGCTGATGTCGATCGAGGATGCGATGGGTGCGATGAAAATGGCCGGAAAGGCCACGGGCAGCTATAAATCACCCATGGGCTGACAGCACACCATACCAATACGAAAACGGCCCGCAGGTCCGGGAACCTGCGGGCCGCGACATCAGCGCTTTGGGGGAAGGATCCCGCAGCGCGCCGATCGGGGGGCCGGATGATGCCGACCCCGTTGTGTTACATGTTATAGGCGCTTTCGCCGTGCGACGTCTGATCCAACCCTTGGCGTTCATCCTCGGCCGATGGACGCAGCCCGAACACCACCTTGATGACATAGAACAGCAGCAGCGACACCACACCCGACCATACCACTGTCACGGCAACCGCCTTGATCTGCACCCAGACTTGCGCACCCATGTCATAGGCTGCCGCGACCGCCGGAAAGACCGTGTAGTCAAAGTAGCCCTGCCCGCCAAGGCTTGGGTCTGCCAGAATGCCGGTGCCGATGGCGCCAACGATACCGCCCACCCCGTGCACACCGAACACATCAAGGCTGTCGTCATAGCCGAACGCCTTCTTCACCGAGGACACGAAGATATAGCAGATCGGCGACACGATCAGACCAAGGCACAGCGCACCCATCGGCGAGGCAAAGCCCGACGCGGGTGTGACCGCCACCAGACCTGCAACCGCCCCCGTGACCACACCCAAAAGGGACGGGCGACCATGGCGCACCTGTTCGACCACGCACCATGACAGGGCCGCCGCAGCGGTGGCAACAAAGGTGTTCAGAAAGGCAAGGGCCGCCAGCCCGTTCGATTCCAGGTTGGACCCCGCGTTGAACCCAAACCAGCCCACCCACAGCAAGGATGCCCCCACCATGGTCAGCGTCAGGCTATGCGGCGGCATCGGCTCCTTGTTGAATCCGATCCGCTTGCCCACCACGATGCAGCCCACCAGACCCGCGATCCCCGCATTGATGTGCACAACCGTACCACCCGCAAAGTCCAGCGCACCCATGGCCCAAAGCAGCCCCTTGTCATCCGGGAAATCGACCAGAAAGTCCGGTCCCGCCCAGAACCACACCATATGCGCGATGGGATAATAGGCCAGCAGCGACCAGCCGATCACGAACACCAGCAGCGGCCAGAACTTGATCCGTTCCGCAAATGCCCCCACGATCAGTGCCGGCGTGATGCAGGCGAACGTCATCTGGAAGATCACAAAGGAATATTCCGGAATATAGACGTTGTTCGAAAATGTCGCCGCAAAGGTGCCTGTGCTGACCCCCGCCAGCATCGCCTTCGACAGCCCGCCGATATACGCCGAACCGGGCGTGAACGCGAGAGAGTAGCCCACCAGCACCCACATGATCGCGCAAATCGATACGATCATAAAGACCTGCATCAGCAGGCTGAGCATGTTCTTCGTGCGCGCAAGGCCACCGTAAAACAGTGCCAGCGCCGGGATCGACATCATCAGCACAAGCGCCGACGAGATCAGCATCCATGTCGTATCACCTTTATCGACCATCCCTGCCATCTGTTCGACGGACGGGTTCTGGATCGGCCCCGTGGCCTCCTGCGCCCATGCGGGCAGGGCTGCAAGCGCGCCAGACGCGCCCGTAGCCAATATTTTCAAACCGTTTCTCATCTTACTGGTTTCCCCTTCCCCGCGCGCTGTCACAGCGCGTCATCATTGATTTCGCCGGTCCGCACGCGCACCGCGTGTTCCACATCCAGCACGAAAATCTTGCCGTCCCCGATCTTGTCGGTCTTGGCTGTCTTGGCGATTGTATCCACCACTGAATCCGCCAGCGCATCCGCCACCACAATCTCCAGCCGCACCTTCGGCACAAAGTTCACCGCGTATTCCGCGCCGCGATAGATTTCTGTGTGGCCCGACTGCGACCCGAACCCCTTGATCTCGGTCACCATCATCCCGCGCACGCCGATGGTGGTCAGCGCCTCGCGCACTTCTTCCAGCTTGAACGGTTTGATTGCTGCAATGATGAGTTTCACGTTGCTCCCCTTTTCATCGGCAGACGCCCCTCAACGGGCGCTTGGCCTGCATGAAGGCGGCGTTCACGCGGCAGTGACAAGCAACCCCCCGCGCATCACCCGGCAAAATGCACCTGCATTGCACAATTTTTGCACAAAATTGCGTCTATGCACATATTTTATGCAACACACAAACGCGAATCGTTGCGCCACCCGCTCCACATTTCCCCTTCACTTGGGTATGGTTTGCGCGCAAAAGACGTCAAACACGCAAAGGCACAGGCATGGCATCGACGGGCAAAGGGCAGGGTCGCCTTGTGGCGGACAGGCGGTATCAGGCGCGCAGTGCCTCCCCCGCAAAGCCCGCACCATCGCGCAAACCGCCCGCACGCAAACCCCGTCGCGGCGGCATTTCCGGGTTCATCGCGGGCTTCGTCCGCCTGATCTGGCGCATCATCTGGGGCTTTACATGGCGCGTCGGCGCGGTGACCGCCCTTGGTCTTGCCGGTTGGATTTTCGTGATCTATTCCGGCCTTCCGCCGCTCGATAATCTGATTGATGGACGCGCACGCGGATCGGTCACCCTTCTGGATGTCAACGAACGCACCTTTGCCTATCGTGGCGAAACCTTTGGTGCGGCCTCTGCCGGCTCCGTCTCGCCCTTCCTGCACGATGCCGTCGTCGCGACCGAGGATAAACGCTTTTACCGCCACCTTGGCATCAGCCCGCGTGGCATCGCATCCGCCATCCGCATCAACCTGTCCGAAGGTCGCGGGCCGCTGTCGGGCAACGGCGGGTCCACCATCACGCAACAGGTGGCCAAACTGCTGTGCCTTGGCGTGACCTATGACGCGACGCAGTGGGAAAACGAGGCCGCGTATGAGGCCGACTGCCGCCAAGGCGGGATCTGGCGCAAGATCAAGGAAATCCCCTTCGCCATGGCGATGGAGTTCAAGTACTCCAAGGAAGATATCCTGACGATCTATTTCAACCGCGCCTATCTGGGCGCGGGCGCGCGCGGCTTTGGTGCGGCGTCCGAACGCTATTTCGGCAAAACCCCGGCTGATCTGACCGCGGCCGAGGCGGCGATGCTGGCAGGCCTGCTCAAAGCCCCCTCGCTCTATGCGCCCACCAATAACCTGCAACGCGCACAGGATCGTGCCGCCGTGGTGATCCGCCTGATGACGGAACAGGGATACCTGACGCCCGAACAGGCCGAACAGGCGCGCGCAGAACCGGCCCGCCTGTCATCGCAGGCCGTCACCCAATCGGGCGGGTTCTTTGCCGATTGGGTCATGGAAACCACACCCGAATTTCTGGCAGGCGAGACGACCGAAGATATCGTGATGCGCACCACGCTGGATCCGCGCCTGCAAACGGCAGCCGAAGATGCGCTGGAATGGGTGTTTGAAAACAAGGTCAGCGATGGCAGCAATGCGCAGGCCGCCATTGTGGTGATGTCCGCCGACGGAGCCGTGCGCGCCATGGTCGGCGGACGGCAAACCGAGGCTGCGGGGTCGTTCAACCGCGCCACACAGGCGCTGCGGCAAACCGGGTCGTCGTTCAAGCCATTCGTCTATGCCGCCGCCCTCGATCTGGGCTGGCACCCGATGGATTACATCGATGACAGCCCGCTTTGCGTTTATACTCCCGGATCGGGCGACTGGTGCCCCGATAACTACGACCGTGAATTCAAGGGCCAGATCACGCTGGTGCAGGCGTTGGCCGAAAGCCGCAACATTCCCGCCGTCCGCCTGTCCGAATCCGTGGGGCGCGACGTCGTGCGCACGGTGGCCGCACAGTTCGGCATTCAAAGCGACCTTGCCGCCGGACCCGCCTTGGCGCTCGGTGCATCAGAATCGACGTTGATCGAAATGACCGGGGCCTATGCGGGCATCCTGAATGGCGGCTCCGCCGTTGCACCCTACGGCCTTGTCGAATTGCGCATCAAGGGCGATGACGAACCCTTGTTCGGGGCCACGGGGGGCATCAAGGAACGGGTGATCTCTGAACAGGCCGCGCGCGCGTTGACCTACATGATGGCGCAGGTCATCAACTCTGGCACCGGTGGGCGGGCACGGCTGGACCGCGAGGCGGCAGGCAAGACCGGCACCACCAATTCGGCGCGCGATGCGTGGTTTGTGGGCTTTACCGCCGATTACGTGGTGGGCGTCTGGATGGGCTATGACGACAACCGCCCGCTGACCGGGGTCACGGGCGGTGGCCTGCCCGCTGAAATCTGGCACGAGGTGATGGTGCGTGCCAACGAAGGCGTACCGATCAGCCCGCTGCCGATGGCCCTGCCCCCTGCCCCGCAAGCGCAGTATCAACCCGACGCGCCGCTTGTGCAGCCGGGCATGTCGGACGAAGACATCAGCGAACAACTGCTGCGCGACTTGCTGCAAGAGCTGGGGAACTGATGGCGCCGCTTGCACAGCCAACCCTCCCCTCCCCCTCGTGGAGAGGGGAGGGGTGCCGCGCGACTGGCGCGAATTGCCTGATCCGGCAAGGTTAACGAAACCTTGCTCCAAGGGTAAATTTTAGAACTAACCCATTGTTTTCATTTAACAAAGTCAAAAATTGACAGCCGTCAATTTACGCGTTTGCCAATGCCCCAACCAACCTGTCAATATCCCCACCATTCGCATCCAGCAGCGCGCCAATCTCGGTCCGCTCAGACGCCAGCATGTTGACGCCTTCGATGATGATGTTGAAGAACAGGTTCTGCCCGGATTTGTCCGACACATGCCAGCGCAAATCGAACGGCGATTCCCCCTGCAGATAGGCGACCGAGATCACCTCGAAATAGCTTTTGATCGGACGCGCGTCCGTCACTTCGATCCGTCCGCCGATAAACTCGCGGAAACGGCGACCATATTTGCGGCTGAGATACCCTTGAAATGCCTGCGTGAAATCGCGCATCTGCCCGTTCGACGCCGACCGCGCCGCAGGCCCCAGCGCCGACCGCGCGATCGTCGGCACATCCGAATAGCGCGCGAAAACGCGCTCGAAATCCCCAAACATTGCGGATTCTGACCGCCCGGAATTGATGATTTCATTCACATCGGCCAGTGCCCGCCCGATCAGATCACGCGCCTGATCTACCGTCAGGGCAAGGGCCGCGCGCGGCAGCATGGCCCCGGCGGCAACCAGCATGCCACCACCCAGAATGGTGCGGCGCGACGGGCCAATGGATTTATTCTGCATAGGGGTCCTCGTACGGATCTTCAAACGTGTCATCTGATACCTCTTGGCCCAGTTCGAAACGACGGCTCTGCAAATACAACAACCGCGCCTGCGCATAACTGTCTGCACTATCATATAGGACGGAATCAAAGGTTTCGCCAAAGGTGTAGCGATCACCAATTGTTGCAGCCGTGTCCGCAATCAACGCCTTGTCCGTGATCGACGACCGTCCGACATAGGTCAGCGGGTTCAGGAAGATATCGACCACCGCCCCCGCAGAATCGCGCGCCGTCGATGGCCCGGACAGCGGCAGTTCAACATAGTTGCCCTCGCCCGTGCCCCAGCGATGCAACGTTTCGCCAAAATCCGTGGTCGCCTCGGGCATGCCCAGCCAGCTTGCCGCATCCATCAAGCCGCCCACGCCCGCCGTTGTGTTCACCGCAAACCGCAGCGCGTTCTGTGCGGCCAGATCAATCCGGCCTTGCAACATATGGTTGATGAAATCGCCCGGTTCATCCAGATTCTCGGCAAAATTGCTGATGCCCTTGCGCACAGGCCGCGGAACGACCGTGCCATAGACCTGCGATGCGGGCCGCAGCACCGCGCGGTCAACGCCAGTGTTGAACGCGTGCACGGTTCTGTTTGCGCTTTCGTTCGGGTCCTGTATGCCTTGCGGCGCAGGTGCCACAGCACAACCCGCCGTTAACCCGGCCAGCAGTAGAACGGTGCCACAGCTTCGAACAATGCTTCCAATACGGAAACGATCAGCAAAACCAAGGTCGGCCATGTATCTGTCGTCACCCACAGCGAACCCCACGTCCAGTGTCACGTTTGTCATGGCAAAAGGCATAGGGCGACATATCGCCAAAGACAACCTGCGCAGGCATCAATCCCTTGCGACCCGACTGCTTTCTGCCAGAACCTGTGACAATCGCAACGAAGGAAGGCCGTGATGGCACGCAATGATAACGCCCGCGGGCTCGCCGAAATCCGCGCCGCAAGGGCGGGCAGCAACGGCACGCTGATGGCGGTGCTGGTGTTCAGCACATTCGTCAATCTGCTGCTGCTGACGGGCCCCTTGTATATGCTGCAGGTCTATGACCGCGTCCTCGGCAGCCAGTCCGAGGCGACGCTGGTCGCGTTGTCGGT
>JANNKX010000113.1:0-17521 GCA_031396505.1 Rhodobacterales bacterium | reverse complement strand
CGCTGTTCGAGCTGAATGCCGAATTCGCGGCTGGTTTGCGCGACAAATTCCCCGGTGTGCATGTCGTCACCGGGGGCGCGCAAGCGATCGCCGAACACTGCGCCGATATGGGGGCCATCGTATCGGGGTTGCCATTGCTGTCGTTTCCGCCGGATCTGAACCGTGCGATCTTTACCGCCTCCCTTCGGGTGCTGCGCGCAAATGGCATCTTCCACCAATTCACCTACGGCCCGAAATCCCCCCTGCCCGACGATATCCGCGCCGAGATGGGCCTGATAGCCACCCCCGGACCGCGCGTCTGGCTGAACCTGCCGCCAGCGCGCGTCTACACCTATCGGCGTGCGGGCTGACGTATTGGCGCATGCCGATTGATTTCCACAGCATCCCGTCCTACAGGGTGAAAAACCAGACCGAGGCCCCAGATGATAAAATTCCGTTCGGAAACCGACAGCTTTGGCGCGCTGGACGTGCCCGCAGACAAGTATTGGGGCGCGCAAACGCAGCGGTCGATCATCAACTTCCCCATCGGATGGGAGAGTCAGCCCGTGGCGATCATCCGCGCGCTTGGCGTGATCAAGAAGGCCTGCGCGCAGGTCAATATCGCGCAAGGCGATATGGATCGCGCCCTGGGCGAGACGATCGCGGCGGCGGCGCAAGAGGTGATCGACGGGCGGTTCGATGATAACTTTCCCCTCGTGGTCTGGCAAACCGGATCGGGCACGCAATCGAACATGAACGCGAATGAGGTGATCTCGAACCGGGCCATCGAAATGCTGGACGGCGTGATGGGGTCAAAGAAGCCTGTCCATCCGAATGACCATGTGAATATGGGCCAATCGTCAAACGACACCTTCCCCACGGCGATGCATGTGGCCATCGGCATGATGGCGCGCGATGTACTGCTGCCGGGCCTCGAAAAGCTGCACCATGCGCTGGCCCACAAAGCGCAAGAGTTTTACCACATCATCAAGATCGGTCGCACCCATACGCAGGACGCGACCCCGCTGACCCTCGGGCAGGAGTTTTCGGGCTATGCGCATCAGGTTGCCAAGGGCATCGCACGGGTAAAGCAGTGTCTGCCCGACATCTATGAACTGGCACAAGGTGGCACGGCTGTTGGCACGGGCCTGAATACGCGCGTCGGTTGGGATCTGCGGGTTGCCGCAGCGATTGCCGAGATTACGGGCTTGCCGTTCAAGACAGCACCCAACAAATTCGAGGCGCTGGCCGCGCATGATGCGATGGTGATGTTTTCGGGTGCCTTGAAAACCGTGGCCGCATCGCTGTTCAAGATCGCAAATGACCTGCGTCTGCTCGGCTCTGGTCCCCGGTCCGGTCTGGGTGAACTCATCCTGCCGGAAAACGAACCGGGATCGTCGATCATGCCGGGCAAGGTGAACCCGACACAGGCCGAGGCGCTGACCATGGTGTGCGTGCAGGTGATGGGCAACGATGCCGCTGTGGGCTTTGCCGGATCGCAGGGGCACTTTGAGCTGAACGTCTATAACCCGGTCATGGCTTATAACGTGCTGCAATCCGTGCAATTGTTGGGCGATGCGGCGGGGTCTTTCACCGACAATATGGTCGTGGGCACGCAGGCCAACATCGCGCGAATCGACAAGTTGATGAAGGAAAGCCTGATGCTGGTCACCGCGCTTGCCCCCACGATCGGCTATGATGCAGCCACCAAAGTGGCCAAGACCGCGCACAAGAACGGCACCACCCTGCGCGAAGAGGCAATTGCGCTTGGCTATGTCGATGGTGAAACTTTTGACCGCGTGGTGCGCCCTGAAGACATGATTGGCCCCAAGGGATGACGGTCGTCAACCTGAACAAGCTGCGCAAGACCAAGGAACGCGCGGCCGACCGGGCACAGGCGGATGCAAACGCGGCAAAGTTCGGGCGAACCAAGGCCGAAAAGGCGTTGGAGGACGCGCGCACCGAAAAAGCGCGGCGCGATCTGGACGGGCACCGGCAGAAATGACCGGACGGCCCGTCAAACATTCCCTGACGCTGAATGGGCACCGGACCAGTGTGTCACTTGAAGGTGCGTTCTGGGACGCTTTTCGCGCCATCGCCATGGAACGCGGTCAGGCCCTGAACACGCTGGCCGCAGAAATCGATGCGATGCGCGAGGGCAATGTCGGCCTCGCCTCGGCCATCAGGGTTTTCGTGTTGCAGCAATACCGCCGGTAAAGCGTTCACGCTATACTGCGTAAAGGGCCTCGCGCAGACGGACCAGACAGGCGCGCTGCATGTTCTCGGCCATCGTAAAGTTCGAATCCGGTTGCTGGGCGACCCGCCGTGTTACACGCAACTCTGTTTTGAACAGATCCAGAAGTTCGGCCTGTGACACACGGGCGGACACAGCGGCGGCACGGCCCCTGTCTTGCGGCATCCGCCACGACGGCACGGCAATCCTGATCGGGGCCATCCCGTCAATCAGGCGCCCAAACGACCAACGCGCAGCAGTGTTGTCGACAAGTCCCATGGCTGATCCCCCAGAAAAGCAACATCGGTTCGACTGGCAGGTCGGAACCGACGTCGGGTCATGTAGAACAATACCCACAGACCGCGTAGGGGAAATCGCGCAGAATTGCCCCCTTTTCGCAACTCAATTTTCAAGCTGCGGTTGTTCACAATTCTTGAAATACTGTGAACGGTTTTCTAAGAATCGTCGCGCAAATCATTGTATGTAATATGGTTTCGTAAACCACGAAACCTGCGAAGATTGTTTCCACGGTGCCGCAGATCGCCGCCAATCATGGCGCGGATGCAACAGCAAAAGCGTGACGTGCCGTCACGTCAGCGGCGGACAGAGGTCGTGCAAAGCCAATTTGCCGTCACAGGCGACGATAAGCGAAGATTCGCCACTTTTCAGCAGGTCAAAAACGAATCACTTTTTCATGCAGAATTTCGCTGTGTGACGCGCAGCCAGATGCCGTCCTTCGCCCGCACCGTCAAATGTGCCACAGGGACCGGCGCGCGCTCTGGCAGGATTTCGAACCGGAACTTCCCCACCAGCATGGCCAACAGCAAAACACCTTCCACCATCGCGAACCCCGCGCCGGTGCAGACGCGCGGCCCTGCCGAAAACGGCAGATAGGCATCGCGCGCGCAGGCCCGCGTCTCGGCCCGCTGCCACCGGTCCGGGTCAAACCCGTCGGGATCGGACCACAGCCTTTCGTGGCGGTGCAGATGCCACGGGCTTAGCACGATCTGCGCGCCGGGTTTGACCTGCCTGCCGCGCATTTCTTCGGGGCAGGCGTTTTCCCGCACCATCATCGGCACGGGCGGATACAGGCGCAGCACCTCGCGGAACACATCGCGCGTGAATTTCAGCCGCGCCATCACCGCGAAATCCGGCGTATCGCCCAGACCCGCCGCCTCGGTCACGACACGGTCCTGCACATCGGGGAAAAGCGCCAGCAGATACAGCGCCCAAGCCAGAGCCGACGCACTGGTTTCATGCCCCGCCAGAAAGAAGATCGCCACCTGATCGACCATCTCTTCGGTGGCAAAGCATTGCCCGGTCAGCGGGTCCGCCGTCACCATGATCTTGGTTGCCAGATCGTCGGGTGCCGTCCCTGCCGCAATCTCTGCTGCGCGCCCTTCCGTCAACCGCGTGATCAGCCCCCGGATCACCGCCGCCGACTGTTTCGTGGCCCGCCTGTGCAGGCGCGGAAACCAGCGTGGCAAGGGCAGAAAGGCCGCAAGGTTCAAGATCGGCTGCGTGCGCTGATAGGTGCGAAACTCGGCAAAGACCTGGGCCGCGATGTCATGTTCGATCGGAATGGAAAACAGCGTGCGAAAGATCACGTCCGCGGCTGCATGGCTCATCTCCGCCTCGACCTCGACCGTGCCAGGCTGCATCCGCGCCACAGCCGCCTGCCCCGCCGCCCACATTGCCGGAAAGGTATCGCGCAACCGCCCGCCTTCGAAGGCGGGATCAATGATGCGCCGCTGCCGTTTCCAGACCTCGCCATTGGTCACGAATACCGCATTGCCCAGCAGCGGGCGAAGGCCCTCGCTGATGCGGTCCGATTTCGGGAAATCATCGGGGCGGTCTTTCAGCACCCTGTCGATCAGGGCCGGATCGTTGCACAGATAACTGCGAAAGAATGGTGTGCGAAACGCGGCCATCCACGCCCGGTACAATCGCGCGGGCTGCGCCGACAGAATATCGGCGCGGAAAAGCCGAAGATAACGCCACAGGGATACGCGGTCAGGCCGGGGCGTGGGTTTGGGCGGGATCATGGCGTCATGCTGCGATAGCCCGACAGCGGCGTCTCGATGCGACTGCCGGACGGTTTGCGCGCCGCGTACCGCGCAGCAAGGGTCTGCGATCCCGCCGTGATCTGGAAATAATCATAGTCGCCGGGGCGATCGAAGGCGCAAAGATACTGAAAATGCAGCCGAAAGAACTTCCACCGCAGTTCTTTCCAGCGTTCGGGCGACAGCGTCTGCGTAAACGCCGCCGACATCACCAAAGGCCAGCGTTTATCGGGCGGTGCAACCCCGGTCACCGCCACCGGGTCGCACAGCGCAAAGGCACAGCCATCGCCGGGGGCCGTCACGTCCACCCATGTCAGCGCATCGCTGGCCGCAAGGAAATGCAGATCGCCACGCAAACGGCCGGCCTTTGGCAGGAATGATACCATCGGCACCACCTGCCCAAGGCTTAGCAAGGCCAGCGCCGGAGCATCCTGCGGCACCCCTTCGCGGATCAGATCGGCCAGCACAGACACCGCCAGATGCGCGCCCGATGAATGACCCACGACCAGCACCTCGTTCACATCCTGCTTCAATGCCGCGCGGATGCGGGCGCGAAAATCATCCATCCGGCGTTCCAATGCTGCGGGATTGGCCCCGCCAACCTGCGCGGAATAGGCGTAATCATGCATCAGGTAATAGGCGAACACCTTGTTGTCATGGCGGCGGAAGGTGTTCAGGATCAGCCAGATAATGCCAATCGCCACGGCCAGACCCGCTGTCCAATGACTGTACTGTGCAACCAGCGCCCCCAGACCCCAGCCAAGCCCAATCGCAATCGCCATCTGCGCCAACAGGAAAAAAATCGGATACAGCGCCGCAATCATCGGCCCCTTGCGCAACCGCATCAGCCGGAACAACGTGCCTGACCCGATATAGGCCCATGCCGTGCGGATCAATTGCAGATAAGTCCCCGCGATCCCGGCCGTCATCGAGGTTTTCACCAGATCAGACCAGACCAGCACCTCGATATCCGCCTCGGACACCTGCCCCGCGATCTGCGCCGCGACATGCCAGCCATAGGCGCCGCCCGCAGCCTTGGGCACAAGCGTCAGGTCATAGCCCGTGATCGCGGCCTGTGCGATGCCCTCTTTGCGGTACAACTCGCGGTAACGGCGCGGATGAAACGGGTCATAGCCGGGGATGTAAAACACCCGGCGGCGAAACACCCTCTGCCCTGCACCTGCACCGTTCATGTGCGCAGTATGGCAACAGAATTCGGCAATTCTAAGGGGAAATCAGCCGAGGTTCGCAAGGAATGGCACGTTTTCCAGCAGCCAGTAGGAAAACTGCGAAAACCCACCCGTCAGCATCAGCAGGCCCACGGTCCACAACAGCAGGCCCATGATCCGCTCGATCTGTTCGGTATGCCGTTTGAAGAACGCCATCAACGGCCCCATGCGCGGGAAAAACGCGGCCACCAGCAGGAAAGGGATCCCAAGGCCCAGTGCATACACCGCAAGTAGCGTGGTACCACGCGCCACCGACCCTTCCTGCGCCGCGAGGGACAGGATCGCGCCCAGTTGCGGCCCGATGCAAGGCGTCCAGCCAAAGGCAAAGGCCAGACCCAGCACATAGGCCCCGAACGCCGAGCCGCCCTTGTCGCCTGCCTCCACCCGCAATTCGCGGTTCAGAAAACCGATGCGGATCACGCCCAGAAAATGCGCACCAAACACCATCACCACGATGCCCGCGAACATTGCAAACCAATCGGCATTGGTCAAAAAGAACGCGCCGAACACCGATGCGGTGAACCCCAGCAGCATGAACACCGTCGACAGGCCCAGCACGAAGAACACCGCCGCCAGCAGTGCCGACCGCCCCGCGCGCATCTCGCCCACCGAAATCCCGCTCATGTACGCCAGATAGGGCGGCACGATCGGCAGCACGCAAGGGGAAAGGAATGACAGGATCCCCGCCACCAAAGCGATCAGCATCGCAGGCAACAGGGCAGCATCCATGATTTCGAACCCGAACATGCGGCAGACATAGCCTAGTGCCGCGCCCACGTCACGTTTCAGGGCGTCACATTTGCGTTGTCTCCTGCCCGCTGTCATCATGCGCAAAATCTGCAACGGGGCCAAAGCGATGCACTGGGACATGACATTGGATTGCGAAGGGCTGCTGTGCCCGTTGCCGGTGCTGCGCGCACGCAAACGGCTGGTGTCCATGGACCCCGGTCAGGTGTTGCGCATCACCGCGACAGACCCGATGGCCGCGATTGATCTACCACATTTTTGTGATCAGGCGGGCCATGTGCTGTTGGCGCATACGCAAGATGACGCCGTTTCAACCTATCTGATCCGGCGTGGGGCAGCGCCTGCGCCATGAAAAAGGGCGCCGGGTTTCCCCGACGCCCCCAGAGCGTGTCGTGCGCAATCAGCGCGCCAGCGACCACCAGCCTTTGCGCTTTGGCTTGGCCGGGCCTTCTTCGACGACCGCCGGTTCCGCCACAACCCCGGCCACAACCTCAACCGCCGCCGCAACCGGTACCGGATCCTGCGGATCGGGGATCAAGGTCGTGGTCGCCTGCGCCGGGGCGTCACCCGGATCGGCCAGCAAAGCCGGGACCTCCGCGACCTTCGGTTTTTTCGCCCGCGACCGTGCCGGTTTTTTCACAGGTACAACCTCGGCTACGGGTTCGGCAATATCCGCCGTCAGTTCCACAACCTCGCCCATTACGGGTGCATCCGGCACAACGGCCACAGGCTCTGCGACCTTGCGGGTGCGGCTGCGCGTGCGTTTCTTCGGGGCTTCTGCCACCACGGCGTCCGCAATCACGGCTTCCGCCGCGCCATCGCCATCCGCATCATCACCCGCCTGATCCGCGCCCTCGCCGTCCGCACCCGCCTCGCCCGGCGCACCGCCGCGACGCCGACGCCGACGCCGACGCTTTTTCTTGCCACCTTCACCCGTACCATCGCCACGTTCGCCATTTTCAGGGCGTTCGGCGCGCACCGGACGTTCCGCCTTTTCGACGACCTCTTCGACATCATCATCGTCATCCACAGGGATTTCGGGATCAATGATATCGTCATCTTCGGCCACCGCCGCCCCCATCAGGGCGGCATTGCCGGAAATCACCAGCGACGGTTCCGGAATCATCCGCGTCGCCGTCTTCAGCTTGTCCATCACATAGTCCGGGCTGATCAGCGACGGGTCCGCCTCGATCCGCACCGACATCGCATAGCGCGCCTCGATCAGGGCGATATGTTCACGCTTGTTGTTGATCAGGAAGTTCGCAATCGCCACCGGGGCCCGCACCAGCACTTCTTTCGACCGTTTCCGCGTGCCCTCGTCCTCCAGCGCGCGCACGATCTGCAACGCCATGCTGTCATCGCTGCGGATCAGACCCGTGCCATGGCAATGCGCGCAAGGCGCGGTTGACGCCTCCAGCATGCCCGGACGCAGCCGCTGGCGGCTCATCTCCATCAAGCCAAAACCCGAAATCCGGCCCACCTGGATGCGCGCGCGGTCGGTTTTCAGTTTGTCCTTCAGCCGCTTTTCCACCGCCGCGTTATTGCGCCGTTCTTCCATGTCGATAAAGTCGATCACGATCAGTCCGGCCAAGTCACGCAGGCGCAACTGGCGCGCCACTTCCTCGGCCGCCTCAAGGTTGGTCTTCAGCGCGGTATCCTCGATCGACCCTTCGCGCGTCGACCGGCCCGAGTTCACATCGATGGCCACCAGCGCCTCGGTGATGCCGATGACGATATAGCCGCCCGACTTCAACTGCACCGTCGGATTGAACATGCCCGCCAGATAGCTTTCCACCTGATAGCGTGCAAACAGCGGCTGTGCCTCGTTATAGGGCTGCACCGCGCGGGCATGCGACGGCATGATCATCCGCATGAAGTCTTTGGCAACGCGGAAACCTTCGGCACCCTCGACCAGAACCTCGTCAATCTCGCGGCTGTACAGATCTCGGATCGACCGTTTGATCAGGTTGCCTTCTTCATAGATCGCCGCAGGTGCGATGGATTTCAGCGTCAGTTCGCGGATCTGTTCCCACAGCCGCATCAGATATTCATAGTCGCGCTTGATTTCCGCCTTGGTCCGCTTGGCCCCGGCCGTGCGGATGATCAGACCGGCACCTTCCGGCACCTCGATCTCGCCCGCGATTTCCTTCAGCTTTTTGCGGTCTGTCGCCTGCGTGATCTTGCGGCTGATGCCGCCGCCGCGTGCCGTGTTGGGCATCAACACGCAATACCGCCCTGCCAGCGACAGGTAGGTCGTCAGTGCGGCCCCCTTGTTGCCGCGTTCTTCCTTGACCACCTGCACCAGCATGATCTGGCGCACCTTGACCACTTCCTGAATTTTATAGCGGCGATGGCGCGGCTGGCGGGGCGCGCTGATTTCATCGGCCACGTCTTCTTCGGCGATAGATTCGATTTCCTCGTCCGTGTCGGATGCGTGATCCATCGCGCGATAAGGCGTTTCGTCCGCATCGCCGTTTTGGTCATGATCATGCGTTGCTGGTGACGTGTCATCCGTACCGACAGCCGCCTCGGGCACTTCGTCCAGCAGCGTATCGGCCCCGACCTCTTCACCCAGATCGACGACATCCATGCCGCCGATGCCCGATGACTTTACCGCGTCATCGCCAGAATTGACCGTTTCCGCCTTGGCAGCCGCACGCGGGGCGGGGCGGCGGCGCACGCGATTGTTGTCCTCGTCATCCTCGGCCCGCGCCAAGGCACGCTCTTCGTCCAGCAGGGCTTTGCGGTCGGCCACCGGGATTTGATAGTAATCGGGATGAATTTCGGCAAAGGCGAGGAACCCATGCCTATTGCCGCCGTAATCCACAAAGGCGGCCTGCAACGACGGTTCAACCCGCGTGATCTTGGCAAGGTAGATGTTCCCCGCCAATTGCCGCTTGTTTACCGTTTCAAAGTCAAATTCCTCGACCTTGTTTCCGTCCACCACCACCACGCGCGTTTCTTCGGCATGGGTGGCGTCGATCAGCATCTTCTTTGCCATGATGTTCCATTGCGCCGCGTGCCACAGCGCACCACGGGCAAGGCCCGGGCGGTGACAGCGATAACAGACGGCGACTTGTTGGGGCAAGGGCGCGGATGGGTGCCTGCGGGATCAGGGCCAAAGGCCCACCCGCATCATTCACCGGTTCGATCACACGCTCCATCGCGGTTCACACATGGGCGGCACGGGGCCACCCACCTTTCAAAGCCCAAGCCCGTCAAAGACCGAAAAGGGCGGTTCATCCGGCCCAAGGGCCGATCCGACTGCAGGGTCCGGGGACACGAAAACGCGCCCATCCAGCACCACAGAGAATTCTTCCGCATGTTCACACAAGCGTCATGTGACCGTAGCGGCAAAGCGGGGCCAAGGGCAATGGGTGATTTTACCGGGCACGCGTGCTGGTTGCAGGACTTGCGCGGTCCCGCAGGTTCAACATGGCCTGCGCACAGAATTTTTCTGCAAAAGATTCAAACAGGCGATGCCTGTCCCTGATCCGATTTTTCGCAGAAAAATTGTTCCCCCTCACACATATTCGCTGCGCGTCAACCCATACTTCGCCATCTTCTCGTTCAGCGTCCGGCGCGGCAGGCACAGCTCTTCCATCACCGACACGATACTGCCCTTGTGGCGGCGCATCGTGTTGTCGATCAGCATCCGTTCAAACGCCTCCACATAGTCCTTCAACGGCTTGCCTTCGGTCGTCATCGCAGGCCCCGACGCCTCGTTATCCGCCATCAGCAGGCTGGCAATCGACCCCGACCCGCGCCGGTTCTGCAACACCGCGCGTTCGGCAATGTTCACCAGCTGGCGCACGTTCCCCGGCCAGGGTGCCTGCAGCAATTGCGCCGCTTCCTGGGCCGTTACCTGCGGTGCGTCACAGCCGTATTCTTCAGCGAACTGCTCGCTCATCCTTGTGAACAGCGTCAGAATATCCTCGCCGCGCTGGCGCAGTGGCGGCAGCAGAATCGTCATTGCGCCAAGACGGTAGAACAGATCAGGGCGCAGGCTGTCTTCCAGCGTCTTGTCCTGCATATGCTGGTTGCAGATCGCGATGATCCGGGTTTCCGGCGGGATCCCCTGTTCGTTGATCGTGGTCAGCAGCCGTGACTGCAACCCGTGGCTCAACGCCTCCACATCCTCAAGGCAGACCGTGCCGCCGCGCGCTTCTTCGACAAGGGGGATCGTGCCATCTTCGGCCGGGCCGAACAGCTTGGCCACCAGTTGATCTTCGGACCAGGCCGCGCAGGACAGCGTCACGAACTTGCGCCCCGCGCGCGGCCCGACCGCATGCAGCGCATGCGCCACCAGCGTCTTGCCGGTGCCGGTTTCGCCGTCGATCAGCACATGACTGTCGGCTTGCCCCAGATCGAGGATATCTTCACGCAGCCGGTCCATCACCGGGCTGGTCCCGATCAACTTTTTCATCAGCACGCTGCCATCCGACAATTCCCGCCGCAGCGCGCGGTTATCCAGCGTCATGCGCCGTGCCTGCGTCGCCTTCTTGGCCAGTTCGGTCATCCGGTCCGGGTTGAAGGGTTTTTCCAGAAAATCATAGGCCCCGACCCGCATCGCCTCCACCGCCATCGGCACATCGCCATGCCCGGTGATCATGATCACCGGCAGGCCGCTGTCCAGCGACATCAGGCGTTTCAGGAACGCCATGCCGTCCATCCCTGGCATCTTGATGTCGCTGACCACGACGCCCGCAAACTCCGGCCCGATGCCTTTCAGCGCGTCTTCGGCACTCGCATAGGTTTCCGTGTCGAACCCCGACAGCGCAAGCCATTGGCTGATCGACTGCCGCATATCCGCCTCGTCATCGACAATTGCCACTTTCATGGATCGTGCCATGCCTGTCCCCTTTTTATTCTGCTGCTTCGACTTCTTTGCCCATCAGGGGCAGTTGCACTTCGAACACCGCACCGCCATCGTCACTGTTGCGCGCCGTCAGACGCCCACCCAGTTCCGTGACAATGCCGCTGGAAATCGCAAGGCCAAGACCGACGCCTTCGCCCGGTTTCTTGGTCGTGTAGAAAGGCTCGAACAGGTTTTCCAGATCGGTGATCCCGTGCCCGTTGTCGCGCACCGTCAGCGTGGCCGTATCCCCCACCGACAGCATGATGTCGATCTGCGGTGTGGTCAGGTCCTTGCTGGCATCAATCGCATTGCGCAGCAGGTTGATGATCACCTGTTCCAGACGCAGCCTGTCGGCCATCACCATCACCGGCTGGCGCGGAATGGCGCGGGTGATCTTGACCACGCGGCTTTTCAGTTGCGGCTCCATCATCGACAAGGCCGTACTCAATGCGGCGCGCACATCCACCGGCTCAAACGCCTCGGCGCCTTTACGGGCATAGGATTTCAATTGCCGCGTGATCGCGCCCATGCGTTCGATCAGGTCATCAATCCGCTGAAACGACGACAGCGCCTCTTCCGGGCGCTTGCGCTGCAATAACAACCGCGCCCCCGCCAGATAGGTTTTCATCGCCGCCAGCGGCTGGTTCAATTCATGGCTCACCGCCGCCGACATCTCGCCCAAGGCTGCCAGCTTGGATGATTGTGCCAGCGTCAGCTCCGCCACCTCCAGCGATTTCTGCACCTTTTCACGCGCCGCGATCTCGCGCTGCAACCGCGCGTTCAACTGCCGCAACTCTGCTGACTCGCGCTGAAACCCCAGCGATTGCAACATCGCGCGGCGCGACAGAAAATAGAAGGTCAGCGCAAGCAGGATCGCAAATCCCATGATTTCAAGGGCCAGCACCCCGTTCACCTGATCGCGCACCGATGCATAGGCCGTGAAGGTCACGATGCGCCAACCCCGGAACGGCACCCGCGCTTCGGTGCGCATCACCGCCTCGCCGCTGACATAGGCGTCGGGGGCGGTCTGCGTCCAGTCCGCCGTCACCTGCAAGGCCCGGTCCAGCGCGGATGGCGAATCCTGCGCCGCCAATGCGGCATCCACCTCCATGCCACGCCAGCGCGGAACGGTGGACAGGATCACCTGACCCGAACTGTCCGTCACCAGCACCGCGTCCTGCAACCCCGCCCAGGCGCGTTCGTATTTGCGCAGGTCCACCCCCACCACGATCACGCCCAACAGCAGACCGTCCTGCCGCACGGCCCGCGAATAGATGAACTCGATCGTCCCAGCATCGTTTGCGGCCGCCGAAAACACCGTATCGTTTACCCTCTGCGCATCAATAAACGCAGGGTTCTGACGCAGGTTCGTGCCCAGCAGGTTGCGATTGGTGGCCCCGACCGTGCGCCCGTCCGCATCCAGCAACTGGATCGAGGCCGCCCCGATTTCGGATTGAAACGAGATCAGCCGCCCGGATGTGCCCGAAAACTGCTGATCCGTCAGCGCGCGGATCAATTCGGGGTCGCGCGCCAACAGCAACGGCACGACCGACGTACGCTGCAATTCCGACATCATGTTCCCGGAATACAGCGCAAGCCGCAATTCCGCCCGGTTCCGGGTCGTTTCCGTGAACCGTTCAGTCAGCCCGCGGTTCGTCACGCCCACCACGCTGACAGCCAGCAGGAACAGGACGGCGACAATAATCCTGACGCGCCAATTGGTGCCGGCGCGTTCGGGCGGTCTTGTCATGGGGTGATCGGCCTGCATGGTTGCAAGTTTAGGCAGCGGGTTGTCCCGCCTCAAGCCGCGCCTGTCAGGCAAGCGCCATCCCGCCCATCAGGGCCGCGAAAAGCGGCGCGCCGTCGGCCCCGCCTGTGACCGGGTCCACCACGCGTTCAGGATGCGGCATCATGCCCAGCACGCGGCGGTTCGGCGACAGAACGCCCGCAATATCGGCCACAGCCCCATTCGGATTGTCGACATAGCGAAAGGCGATTCGCTGTTCGGCCTGCAGCCGGGCCAAACCAGCGTCATCAATGGTGTAATTGCCATCGTGATGCGCAATTGGCACCGTAATCGTCTGCCCCATGGTGTAGCCTTGGGTAAAGGCGCTCAGCGACGATGCCACTTCAAGGCTTTGCATCTTGCACACGAATTTCAGCCCGGCGTTGCGCATCAACGCGCCCGGCAACAGCCCCATTTCCGTCAGCACCTGAAACCCGTTGCAGATACCCAGCACATAGCCGCCCCTTTCGGCATGCGCGCGCAGCGCCACACTGATCGGGGATTGTGCCGCAATCGCGCCACAACGCAGATAATCGCCAAACGAAAATCCGCCGGGCACACCCACCACATCGACACCCGCAGGCAGGTGGGTTTCCTTGTGCCAGACCCGCACCACGTCAAAGCCCGCGCGCGTAAAGGCAACAGCCAGATCGCGGTCGCAATTGGACCCCGGAAAGGTGATGACGGCAGCTTTCATCGGGGCAACCTTTCGCACGCATGACGGATGGCCCCGCATAGCCCAAACCCGCTACCACTGCCAAGCCCCAGACCACATCCCATCTTCGCCATTTCGCACAAGGACCATGCGCGCTAGGGTCGCCCGCAACCGGAGACCGCGATGCCCCCTGCCCCGCCCCCTGAACTGACCCTGCGGGCCTTGCGCATTCTTGTGGCCTTGGCCGAAACCGGGTCCGTTGCCACCACAGCCGCGCGGATCGGCGGATCATCCCCCGGCGTCAGCCAGCACATCACCATGCTCGAGGCCGCCGTGGGCGCAAAACTGTTCGACCGCCGCGCCAAACCGGTGACGCTGACGCCTGCCGGACAGTTGCTGCACAGCCATGCCTTGCGCATTCTGTCGGTGGTGTCCGAAGCACAGACAGAACTTGCCGAAATCAGCCTGTCCAGCCTGCCAAAGCTGAACCTTGCCATCATCGACGATCTGGATGCGTCGGTGACGCCGGTGCTTGTGTCGGCCTTGCAGGCGCGGTTCAGCAAATGCTTTGTGCATGCCTATTCCGGGCGATCCGACCATATCATCACCCGGCTTGAGGGTCGCGCCGCCGATATCGCCGTGACCACCCTGTTGCCCGCCGATGGCCAGCGCTTCATCGCCCTGCCGATCCTGCGCGAACCCTTTGTTCTGGTCACCGCGCGCGGCGCGATTGCCCCCGGCGCAGATGTCCGGCACGCGTTGCAAACCCTGCCCTTCGTGCAATACTCCGACCAGATTCCCATCGGACGCCGTATCGCCGCCCATCTTGACCGCGTGCGCATGATCGTGCCGCGCCGTTTCGCGTTCGAGGCGACGCGGTCGGTCCTGGCCATGGTCGTGCAGACCGGCGGCTGGGCCATCACCACGCCCCTGAACATTCTTGACGCCGAACTTTTCGTGCCCGGTCTTGATATCCTGCCCCTGCCGTTTGCGGGCGAGACGCGTCTGGTGCATCTGGTGGCGCGGCGCGATGAACTGGGCCATTTGCCCGCCGATCTGGCCCACGATTGCCGCCAATTGGTGCGCGACCGGCTGATCCCGCGCTTTGCCGCCATCGCCCCGGCCTTTGCCGACGCAATCACCGTGATCGACGACACACAAATCTGAACACGCCTTGAAACATTTCGCATCCCGGATAGACGCAAGCCACAGCCGTGGATAGCCTTTGTTGTAATAGCGGCTTGGGGAGCACCATGTTCAGACACGCAACCACCATCGGACTGGCCCTTGCCAGCACGCTCGCACTTCCCGCGTTGGCCGTCGAAGATGGCACGCGCATGACCGTCACGGGTGAATTCATCGACACCTGGTGCTATTTTTCCGGCGTAATGGGCAGCACCGATGCCGTGGTCGGGTCTGCGCATCACACCTGCGCCGTCTGGTGTTCGGCAGGCGGCATTCCGGTCGGCCTGCTGACCGAAGATGGCACCGTTTATATGGTGCTGAAAATCGAAGGCGACGCGGCCACCAACGGCGGCGATACGCAATTGAACCTCGCCTCCGATACGATCACGGCGGACGGGCTGGTGTATCAACGTGACGGGCTGAACTACATCGTCGTCGAAAAAGTGGTCAGCAATGCGGGCATCACCCGCCTGACGCATGAGGATTTCGGCGCTGTGCCCAGCTTTGCCGTGCCGGAGCCTGCACCATGAAAATCACCCCCCTTGCGCTTGTCGCCCTGATCGCAGGCCCCGCCGCCGCCGAAGATTTTGCCGCCGGATCGCAGGCGAAATCCTGGAACCTTTATGCCGAGGCACCAGCCCGGTTCGACGCAACCGTGGTCGATTTGCTCTGCGAAATGACCGGTGACTGCCCGGCAGATTGCGGCGGCGGCACGCGGCAGCTTGCGCTGCTGCGCACGGCAGACAACGCGCTGGTGTTTGCGCTGAAAAACAACCAGCCCGCCTTTACCGGAGCTGCGAACGAACTGCAGCCGTTCTGCGGCAAGGCCGTCGAAGTGGACGGGCTGATGATCACCGATCCCGACATCGGTGCGCAGAACGTGTTCCTGGTGCAGACCATCCGTGAGGTCGGCGCCACGGACTGGGTCAAGGCGAACCGCTGGACCAAAGACTGGGCCGCCGCCCACCCCGAGGCCGCAGGGCCGGACCCATGGTATGACCGCGATCCCCGCGTGCAGGCCGAAATTGCAACCAACGGCTATTTCGGGCTGGGCCTTGAACAGGATGCGGCGATCCTGAAGGACCTGTTTCCATGATCCGCGCGTGCCTGCTCGCCCTGCTGTGCTTCGGGACGCAGGCTGCAGCGCATGATGGCGTCGACCACAAGACCGACGCCGAGGCCGCCGCACACGCGGCCCCTCAAGGCCTACCCCTGCCCTTCGATCTGGGCGGGGCCTTCAGCCTGATCAATCAGCACGGCCAGACCCGCCGCGAAACCGACCCCGACGGGCATCTGCAACTGCTGTTCTTCGGCTATGCCCAGTGCCGCGAGATTTGTTCCGCCGCCCTGCCGCAGATGGTGATTGTTACCGAAGGGCTGGCCGCAGAGGGCATCCGCGTGACCCCGATCCTGATTACCGTGGACCCGGTCCGCGATACGGTGGCGGCAATGGCCCCTGCGATGGCACAGCTAAGCCCCGATTTCGTGGGTCTGACCGGGACGGCGGCCGAACTCGCCGTGGCCTACAAGGCCTTTGCGATTGAAAGCAGTTTCGTGTTCGACGACCCCGCGTCGGGGCCGGTTTATGCCCATGGCAGTTTCATCTACGTGCTGGACGGCGCGGGGAATTTCCTGACCGTTCTGCCCCCGATCCTCAGCGATGCGCGGATGATCGAGATCATTTCTGGTTATGCAGCACAGCAATCCCAATAAGCAACACGGCTGTTGATCTCCTGATATTTTGTAATCTTTCAACAACTTGCGGGAAGTTTAAAAAATACTGGCCGGGGTGCTCACGGCCCCCTCGCAAAGGCGACAATCGCGGTCACCAGACATTCCAGACTGTCGGTATAGGGCTGCCGGATGGCCCCGGTCAGCAGCGACAATTCCGTGCAGGCGACCAGCAGATGGTCACTGTGGCGCGCTGCCTGTGCCGCCAGCGTGGCCAGCGCACCTGCGGCGACCTGCCCGGTATTCCCCGCCTTGACCGCCCGGATCAGGGATAACACCGGGGCCTCGTCCGCGGGCCACACGGCGACCAGCCCGGCAGCGGCAAAAGCCGCATCAAACACCCCGGTGATCCGCACAGCGGGCGAGGCCAGCATCCCGATCCGCCCCTTCGGCAGGGCCGCAACGGTGGCGCTGCGCATGTCCAGAAATGGCAAAGGCGTGGCCGCCACGATCTGCGGCGCATAGGCATGGGCAGTATTGCAGGGCATCGCCAGCGCATCGGCGCCTGCCGCCTGCAGATCCTGCGCCATGCCCGCCAGCACCGGGCCCGGATCATCGCCGACCCCGTCAATCAGGCGTTTGATCCGGCTGGGCACGCCCGGATTCTGGTGCACGATCAGCGGAATGTGGTCGGCATCATCGCGCGCGGCCACGGCGGCCATGACCTTTTGCATCAGAAGGATCGTCGCCTCCGGCCCCATCCCACCAAGGATGCCAACGGTCCTCATGCGCCAGGGCGGGGATGCCCCCCCTCCCCAGCCCTCCCCCACGCGGGGGGAGAGAGGCACACGGCTTCATGCCACCGCGCGGCGTCCCGTGTCGCCTTGCACTTTCCCGCACCCCGGTGGGGCGGGGCTGGGGGTGGGGGGCGGTGGGATGCGACGGCCATCATGCGTGCGGCAACACATGCGTGTATCCCGTCAGGCCAATCGCGCCTCCGGTGTGCAGAAACACGATGCGCTGGTCCTTGGTGAAATGCCCCTTGCGGCACAGATCAATCAGGCCCGCCGCCCCTTTGCCCGAATAGACCGGGTCCAGCAAAATCGCCTCGCTGC
>JANNKX010000081.1:0-1851 GCA_031396505.1 Rhodobacterales bacterium | reverse complement strand
CTGTAAGGTGGCATAGCGACCGGCTCCCCCCCATAGACCGCTCGCCATACCCCCCGCAGCAGCCCAAGACAATCCGCGCCCGCCCCTTTGGCCGATGCCTGATGGCGATACGGCGTTCCGATCCATTGACGCGCTTCTTTTACGATCTGGACTTGCAGGCTCATGGCTGATCCACCCCGCCAAACAAGCTGCCACCGCGGTTTTCACTGCTCGACACCGGATAGGCCGCAATCCAGTCTTCGCCCGGAATATGTGGAAACCCCCGAAAGCTCGCCAGATTGTTGAACTTGGCCCGGCACGTGCTGATTGTGCGGTCACAGCCCGCCTCGATGCGCAACGCGTCGCCTGGCTGCAATACCACGGGAAGTCCTTCCCACAGCTCGATGATCCGCAGCGCGCCATCACGACGGTCCACTTTGATTACCCCGAACAGGCCCGCCCCTGCACCACTCAGCACCTGCAGGCGCCCCCGTTCGAACCACCGATCCGCAAACCCGGCTTGGCCCGAAAACGCAAAGGTACGGTTTGCCGCCTCCGTCAGCACAATATCACTGAAGTATCCCGCCGAGGTCAGTGCGAAACCACATTTCGTGTCGCCAAGAACCGCCGAACATGTGCGTTGAAACGTTCGCCCTTGCGGTTGGTTCAACGGCTCTGTCAGGCCCCGCAATTCGACACGGAACGTGCCATCCACACGGCTTACCTCGCCGAAAGTGCCGCGGAACAGGCAAACCCGCTGCGACAGGTCCGTCCAGTTGACCATCCAAGCCGAAACCGCCGCTCGGTCAAATCGCCCCGCTGCGAGATCGGCCTCACTGACCGCCGCACTCGTCAACGCCCCAACCGCCTCGGTATTATCCACCGAAAGTCCCGTTGTCTGTTGCAATGCCAACGCCGTCAGCCCTGTGTCCGCCCGGTACACCGCGCCATCAATCTCCAGATCGCGGTCGTGATCGGTGAAACCAAAGCTGACCCCATCCACCCGCTCCACCCGCCAAAGATGGCATACCGTCGTGGTGCCGGTCGCCAGATGCGCATATAGCGCGTCCCCGGCCCCGCTCATATCCGGATCTCCAGCACCGGAACGTTCGGGACCTCGCCTGCATTGAACGATGATACCGACACCCGCACTGCATCTGTGTCAAACCGCACAGGCACGTCAAACTCAAACCCCGCCGTGATCGGCAATCCGATGTCCGGCGGCGCTGCAAACGTCACTTTGCCTGAGGCGTGATCAACGGCATAATCCCCAATCACCGGGCGCGGGTCGCCCCCCACCGCCATCACAACACTGCCCGCCACGATTTTGGCAATCGGGCGGATGTAGACGTTGCTGGCCGAACGATAGGATTTCACCAGTTGAAACACCGTCGTCACCCCGTCGCCAACCCCGACGCCCTGATCCAGATGCGACACCACCCGCGACGCCGGGCTTGATTTGAAGTCCGCCCAATCTTTCCAGCGAAACCCGTGCAACTGCCCCTGACGCGCCTCGAAAAACGCGATCACCGTCTCAATATCGTCCAAGGTCCGTAACCCAAGCCCCGCATCATAGCGCCTGCGCGAATGCGCCCATGGTGTGTTGCGTTCCTCATGCCCGCTGGCCAGTGATACGATCTGCGTGCGCCGTTCCGGCCCGCCAACCGCCCCCAGGCTGATGGACGCCGGAAACCGTACTTCGTGAAACGCCATTGCCTTGCCCCTTACCGGTTGCGCTGCCCGCGCGACAATGCGCGCGATGCCTGTTCTGCGATCTGTGTCTGGCTCCGTTGAAAGCCCTGCACGTCCGGCGTTGTGATGTTCATCACCACCGTCACCGCGCGCGCTCCACCCGCCTGAATGCCAAGCCGC
>JANNKX010000099.1:0-6328 GCA_031396505.1 Rhodobacterales bacterium | reverse complement strand
GAACACTTGATATACGTCACATCGGTGCGGCCAAAGATCACGGGCAGACCGCTGTCAACCGATTGCACCTTGAGGCCCGCATCGCAGATCGCCTTGTCGACCTTGGTATGGCTCATCACCGATGTCAGGATGAACAGCGCGTTTTCCCACTCGCCCTGGTCGATACGCTTGCCGTCCTTGTCGAGGATGCGGCCATAATCGGCGTCCATGAATGCGTAAGAGCCACACTGCAATTCGTTGTAGACGCCTGAATTGCCCTCAAAATAGTAAGAACCGGTGCCGCCGCCGCCGACGATATCACAGTCTAGACCGGCTGCTTTCAGGGTATCCACCGCATCCTGCACCATCGCCACCGATATATCGGTCTTGGCTTTGCGGTCGGCGTAACTGTCCATGTGCTGCATGGCGCCCTGATAGGCCTGAATACCTGCGAATTTCAGGCCGGGTGCAGCGTCGATGGCTTTTGCGATTTCGACCACAGCAGGGGTGGTGTTGACGCCGCAGCGCCCGGCACCACAGTCGATTTCCACGAGACACTCGATGGTTGTGCCGTGGCGGGTGGCGGCGGCAGACAGATCGGCCACATTGGCTAAATCATCAACGCAGCAGATGGTGCGCGCGCCAAGCTTTGGCAGGCGTGCCAGACGGTCGATTTTCGCGGGGTCGCGCACCTGATTGCTGATCAGCACGTCTTTGATACCGCCGCGGGCGAACACCTCGGCCTCGCTCACCTTTTGGCAACACACGCCGACGGACCCGCCAAGGCGTTCCTGCAGTTTCGCCACATCGACCGATTTGTGCATCTTGCCATGCACGCGGTGACGCACGCCCATTTGTTTGGCGAAATTGCCCATCTTGTTGATGTTGCGTTCCAGCGCGTCCAGATCAAGGATCAGGCAGGGCGTCTGGATATCGGCCTCGGCCATCCCCGGTGCGGCGGGGATATCAAAGCCGACTTCAAAGCCGTTGAAGGTTGCAGGTGCGTTCATGGGTTTTCTCCTTCAGGATTTCAGCCAGGGCAGTTTGTCGAGATCGACATTGCCGCCCGTAATCACGACGCCGACACGTTTGCCAGCAAACAGATGTTTGTTGCGCAGGATGGCGGCAAGGGGCACCGCGCAGGACGGTTCTATCACGATCTTCATGCGTTCCCACGTCAGGCGCATCGCGGCGATGATTTCATCCTCATCCGCCAGCAGAACGTCCGTCACGTGTTTTTGCACGAAATGCCAGGTGCGTTCTTTCAAGGGTACTTTCAGCCCGTCCGCGATGGTGACCGGCGCGTCATAGGCGACGATGGCCCCTGTCTTGAACGACTGGTAGGCATCATCGGCGGCTGTGGGTTCGGCCGCGTAGATTTTGGTGCCCGGCGACAGATGCGACATCGCAAGGCAGGTGCCCGAAATCATGCCACCACCACCGATGGGGGCGATGATGGCATCCATTGCACCCAGATCTTCGAACATTTCCTTGGAACAGGTGCCTTGCCCCGCAATCACGCGCGGATCGTTATAGGGATGCACGAATTCGGCACCCGTCTTGGCGACCACGTCCGCAAACACCGCCTCGCGCGAGGTGGTTGAGGGTTCGCATTCCACCACCGTGCCACCATAGCCGCGCACGGCGGCCTTCTTGGGTTCGGGTGCTGTGCGCGGCATCACCACCTGACAGGGAATGCCCCGCCGCCCTGCGGCATAGGCGAGCGACAGGCCATGGTTGCCCGATGAATGCGTGGCCACACCGCGTGCGGCTTGCGCATCGGTCAGGGAAAACACCGCGTTGGATGCACCCCGCGCCTTGAACGCGCCGGCCTTTTGATAATTTTCGCATTTGAAGAACAGCTCGGCCCCGACCATGGCGTTAAAGGTTTCCGAAGTCAGGATCGGCGTGCGGTGAATATAGGGGCGGATGCGGTCGTGCGCTGTGGCCACATCGGCATAGGTTGGCAAATCAAGGAGGTTCCCGTCCATGTCACGCAGCCTTTTTCAGGGCAAGGGTGGCGGTTCCACGATAGTATTCCTGCGCCGCAGCAACCCCTTTCCCCAGCGTGATTGGATAGCCGAGATCCGCCATCGCCATTTCGGCCCCGGCAAGGCCCGACAGCGCCATGATATCGGTCAGCGCCCCCAGATGCCCGATGCGGAACACGTGGCCCGCAACCTCACCCAAGCCCACCCCGAAGGACAGATCATAGGTGGCAAAGGCGTGGTCGGTGAACAGTTTGCTGTCCATACCCTTTGGCACAACAATCGTGCTGACGGTATCTGAATACAGTTCGGGGCGCGTGGCACACAGCGACATGCCCCATGCACCAACCGCGCGGCGAATGCCTTCCGCCATGCGGTGATGGCGGGCAAAGACGTTGTCCAACCCTTCGTCCAGCAGCATGGTCACGCTGGCGCGCAGGCCTGCAAACAATGGCCACGGCGGCGTATAGGGATAGGCGCCCTTGGCGTTGCCCACCAGCATGTCGCGGAAATCAAAAAAACAGCGCGGGCATTTGGCGGTATCCATCGCCGCGCGGGCCTTGGGGCTGATCGCGACGATTGCCATCCCGGTCGCCAGCATAAAACCCTTTTGCGACCCGGTCACGGCGACATCAACGCCCCATTCATCCATCCGGAAATCCATCGACGCGATGGAGCTGACCCCGTCCACCAGCAGCAACGCCGGGTGGGATGCCGCATCCATCGCACGGCGCACAGCGCCCACATCGCTGCGCACGCCGGTTGCGGTTTCGTTGTGCGTGACCAGAACCGCCTTGATCTTGTGCGCTTTGTCGACCGACAAGGCCGCTTCGATCTTGTCGATGGGCGCGCCTTCGCCCCACGGCGTTTCGATGATTTCGACGATCAATCCATGACGCTGGCACATGTCGATCCAGCGATGCGAAAACATGCCATAGCGCGCTGCCAGTACGGTATCGCCGGGCGACAGGGTGTTGGTGATCGCCGCCTCCCAGCCGCCAGTGCCGGATGCGGGGAACGTCACGATGCCGCCGGTTTCGGTTTTGAAGACCCGCTTCAGATCATCCAGCAACGGCCCCAGCATATCGGCAAAGGCCGGGCCACGATGGTCAATCGTCTGCACCGCCATCGCGGCGCGCAACGCATCGGGGATGTTCGTCGGACCGGGGATGAAGACCGGGTTCTGTCCAAGCATGGCGTTTCCTTCGCGTGGTTATTCCTTGACCATGACCTGATTCGATTGAATTTGCAATTTTTCTGGAATAATTTTCCATTTACAAAAATTAACATTCAATAGATTGATAATCAATGGTTATCTATTTTCCACAAATGCAAGTTGCCGAATGATGGAAAATTATTTAGGCTTGTGCAAGTGCAGCATGGAAGGTTTGGTTATGGATGCCATCGTCAAAAAGACCCGTGGCCGTCCACGCGGCACGGGCGCGGATGGTGCGGCGACCTCGGTGCAGGCGTTGGAGCGCGCTTTGGGGTTGCTGTCCGCACTTGCGCGCAATGACAAGGCGACGCTGACCGAACTTGCACTGACATCGGGGATGCCGCCGTCATCGGCGCACCGGTTGCTGATGACGTTGCAGACCGCGCGGTTCGTGGCGTTTGATGAGGCGACAAGCGAATGGTCGGTGGGGGTGGAAGCGTTTCGCACGGGGTCGTCTTTCCTGCGGCGGATGCGGGTGACGGATGCGGCGCGCGATGTGATGCACGGGCTGGTGGACCAGACGGGCGAGACGGCGAATATCGCGGTGCCGGACGGGGGCGAGGTGGTGTTCGTCAGTCAGGTGGAAACGACGCAACCGATCCGGGCGTTCTTTGGGCCGGGCACGCGGGCACCGATGCATTCATCGGGGATTGGCAAGGCGCTGCTGGCGGCGATGGGGCGGGCGGATGTGGAGCGTATCTTGCAGCGGACCGGCCTGCCCGCGTTCACGCAGCGGACGCTGACCACGCCGCAGGCGTTGTTCGGCGATCTTGATCTGATCCGGGCGCGGGGCTGGTCGTTGGATGACGAGGAACGCAATCCGGGCATGCGGTGTGTGGGGGCTGCGATCTTCAACATCCATGGCGAGGCGGTGGCGGGCGTGTCCATATCGGGCCCGTCGGCGCGGTTTCACACGGATGCGATTGGCGAGTTTGGCCCGATTGTACGGCGTGCGGCAGCGGCGATCACGGAACGGATGGGCGGCGTGGTGCGGCATCTGACGGCGGGCTGAGCGCCGCCAATTCGGCCACCAGCCATTCGGCAAAGGCCATCACGGTTGCCTGCCCCGCGCGGCGTTCTGGCCAGACCAGCCAGTAACTGCCGCCTCCCGCCACCGCACCGCCAAATGTCGGCACAAGCCGCCCTTCGGTCAAGGCGGGCGCGGCCAGAAAGGCGGGCAGCAGGGCCACGCCAATGCCATGCATCGCGGCCTGCATCATGGTGGCGAACTGATCAAACAGCATGCCGCGCGGGGCAGTGCCGGGCAGGGCGTGATGGGCAAACCACGCCTGCCATTCGGCAGGGCGGGATTCAAGCTGCAGCAGGGGCAGCGGCAGCAGGTCTTTCGGTTGCGTGACAGGGTTTTGCGCAAGGAATGCAGCACTGCACACGGCAATGATGCGTTCGTCAAACAGCTTTCTGTGCGCCGCATCCGGCCAGGTGGCCGTGCCATAGTGGATCGCGGCGTCATAGCCCGTTTCTGTGAAGTCAAAGGGTTTGAGCTGCGTGCCAAGGTTGATCGTGATGCCCGGGTGTTGCGCCAGAAAGCCGGGCAGGCGGGGGGCAAGCCAATGTGTGCCAAAGGTCGGCAGGATCGCCAGTGACAGCGCACCACCCCCCGGCTGTGCGGTCAGCCGCAGCGATGCACTGCCAATCACATCCATCGCGCGACGCACATCGCGGGCATAGGCAAGGGCGGCATCGGTGGGGCGCAACCGCCGCCCGCCGCGCAAGAACAGTGTGACGCCCAGTTGCGCCTCAAGGTTCTGCACGAGGCGGCTGACGGTGCCTTGCGACAGATCAAGTTCGACGGCGGCACTTTGCGTGCTGCCGGTGCGGGCGACGGCCTCGAATGCCGACAGCAGGCTGAGGGATGGCAGATAGCGGCGGGACAGGGCCAATATATGTATTCCATGCATATGTTTATGGATAACTAGCGTTGTTCATCGGTGATGGGAAGCGGTATGCCATCCACAGTCGCCGCGCGGGGCTTGGCCAGTCCCCCAATCCCTGCCACATTGCACCGAAACTGAAAGCCAAGCCTGCCATGGACCGCGCCGACATTGTGCATGAAAACTTTCGCACCCGCATGGCGGCGCGTGATTTTCCGCAGGGAAAAGGGCCGGATGGCCCGCTGACCCCGGCGCTGGCAGTGGCCTTGTTCCGTGCGGCCTGCCTGTCACGCGCGCTGGACCGCACCAGCCGCCTGATACAGCGTGCAGGGCAGGGTTTTTACACAATCGGTTCGTCAGGGCATGAAGGCATGGCTGCGGTGGCAGCAAGCCTGCGCCCCACGGATATGGCTTTTCTGCATTACCGCGATGCCGCGTTTCAGATTGCGCGGGCGGATCAGGTGCCGGGGCAAAGCATCGCCTGGGACATGCTGTTGTCGTTTGCGGCCAGCGCGGAAGACCCGATTTCGGGCGGGCGGCACAAGGTGCTGGGATCGCGCGCCCTGATGATCCCACCGCAGACATCCACCATCGCAAGCCACCTGCCCAAGGCCGTCGGGGCGGCCTACAGCATCGGCGCGGCGCGGCGGATGCGCCCGGAACATGCCATCCTGCCCGATGATGCGATTGTGATGTGCAGCTTTGGTGATGCGTCGGCCAATCATTCCACCGCGCAAGGTGCCTTCAACACGGCTGGCTGGACCGCCTATCAGGGCATTCCCTTGCCGTTGATGTTTGTGTGCGAAGACAATGGCATCGGGATTTCGACCAAGACCCCGCAGGGCTGGATTGCCGCGAATTTCCAGAACCGTCCGGGGCTGGCCTATTTCGCCTGCGACGGGCTGGATCTGTATGACACCTACCGCGTCGCCACTGAGGCGGCGCAGTTCATCCGCACCCGGCGCAAGCCCGCCGTGCTGCACGTCCGCACCATCCGCCTTTATGGGCACGCGGGTGCGGATGTGCCAACAACCTATCTGCCACGCGCCGAAGTCGAGGCGGAAGAGGCGCAGGATCCGCTGTTGCATTCTGTACGCCTGTTGCACCAATCGGGTGCATTGGATGCGGCGCAAGCCCTTGCGATCTATGATGAAAACCAAACCCGTGTGGCCCTTATCGCCCAAGAGGCCGTCACCCGCCCGCGGTTGCAAACCGCGGGCGACGTGATGGCCTCCATTGTCCCGCCGCACCGG
>JANNKX010000048.1:0-2337 GCA_031396505.1 Rhodobacterales bacterium | reverse complement strand
CTGCGGCTGGAGGCGGGGTTGTGCCTGTACGGGCATGATATTGATACGGCCACGTCGCCGATTGAGGCCGGGCTGGACTGGGCTATCCAGAAGGTGCGCCGCACGGGTGGCGCGCGGGCGGGGGGCTTTCCGGGGGCCGCGCGGATACTGGCGGAACTGGATCAGGGGCCCGCGCGTATGCGGGTCGGGCTGCGACCGGACGGGCGGGCCCCGATGCGCGAGGGGACGGTGCTGTTTGATGGCGACGTGGCCGTGGGGCGCGTAACGTCGGGTGGATTTGGACCGAGCCTTGATGCGCCGATTGCCATGGGATTTGTGCCTGCTAATCTTGCCGCACCGGGCACGGCATTGACGGGTGAGGTGCGCGGGAAAAAACTGCCGGTTACGGTAACGGCGCTGCCGTTCCGAACCTCCACCTACAAACGCTGAGGATGGCGATGAAATATACGAAAGAACATGAATGGCTGCGTGTCGAGGGCGACCTGATCGTGGTGGGGATCACGGAACATGCGGCGACCCAACTGGGCGATGTGGTGTTTGTGGAACTGCCGGAGGTGGAGACGATGGTGACCGAGGGCGACGAGATTTGCGTGATCGAAAGCGTGAAGGCAGCGTCGGATATTCTGGCGCCGCTGGACGGCGAGATTGTGGAAGTGAACGTCAAGCTGGTGGATAACCCGTCCTTGGTGAACAGCGATCCGACGGGGGCTGCGTGGTTTTTCAAGATGCGGGTCGAGGATGTGTCGATCATCGACGATATGATGGACGAGGATGAATATGCGGATCTGATCGGCTGATCATCTGCTTTCCCAGAACCCTAAAAGGACAGAGCATGACCTTTACGCCCGTCGCCTATGATACCTATGATTTCGCCAATCGCCGCCATATCGGCCCGTCACCGTCGGAAATGGAGGCGATGCTCAAGGTGGTGGGGGCGGCCAGCTTGGATGCGTTGATTGCCGAGACGGTGCCGGACAGTATCCGGCAGGAACGCGCACTGAACTGGCCTGCGCTGCGGGAGCATGAGTTGCTGGCGAAAATGCGGGAGGTGGCGGGGAAAAACCGGGTGATGACCAGCCTGATCGGGCAGGGGTATTATGGCACGGTGACGCCCCCGGCTATTCAGCGCAACATCCTGGAAAATCCGGCGTGGTACACGGCCTATACGCCGTACCAGCCGGAGATTGCGCAAGGGCGGCTTGAGGCGTTGTTGAACTATCAGACGATGGTGGCGGACTTGACGGGGTTGCCGGTGGCGAACGCAAGCCTGCTGGATGAGGCGACGGCGGCGGCGGAAGCGATGACGATGGCGGAACGCAGTGCGAAATCAAAGGCGCGCGGGTTCTTTGTGGACCATAACTGCCATCCGCAGACGATTGCGGTGATCCGCACGCGGGCGATGCCATTGGGGATCGAGGTGATCGTAGGCGATCCGGCGGAGATGGACGCGGGCGCAGTGTTCGGGGCGATCTTCCAGTATCCGGGGACGTATGGGCATATTCGTGACCTGAGCGATGATATGACGCGGCTGCACGGGGCAAAGGCGCTTGGGATCGTGGCGACGGATTTGCTCGCGCTGACGATGCTGCGCGAACCGGGGGCGATGGGGGCCGATATTGCGGTGGGGTCCAGCCAGCGGTTTGGCGTACCCTTGGGCAATGGCGGGCCGCATGCGGCCTTCATGGCGTGCCGGGATGATCTGAAACGCAGCATGCCGGGGCGGATCGTGGGTGTGTCGATTGATAGCCGTGGGAACAAGGCCTATCGGTTGTCGTTGCAGACGCGGGAGCAGCATATCCGGCGGGAGAAGGCGACAAGCAACGTCTGCACGGCGCAGGCCTTGCTGGCTGTCATGGCCAGTTTCTATGCGGTGTTTCATGGGCCTGTGGGATTGCGGGCGATTGCGGAACGGGTGCATTTCCTGACGGTGCGGCTGGCAAAGGCCCTGCGCGTGGCGGGCGCGAAAGTCAGTCCGAAGGCGTTCTTCGATACGATCACGGTCGAGGTCGGCGTGGGGCAGGCGGGCATTCTGGCGGCGGCGCGGGCCGAGGGCGTGAACCTGCGCAAGATCGGCAATGACCGGGTGGGGATTGCGCTGGATGAGACCAGCGATGAGCGGGTGCTGGCGGCGGTGCTGCGGGCCTTTGGCATTCATGCGACCCCGCCGCACCGGGCGGCATTAGGTTTCCCCGAGGCGCAATTGCGCACGACCGAATATCTGACGCATCCGGTGTTCCACATGAACCGGGCGGAGTCGGAAATGATGCGCTATATGCGCCGCCTGTCGGACCGCGATCTGGCCCTTGATCGCGCGATGATCCCCTTGGGGTCCTGCAC
>JANNKX010000094.1:0-16869 GCA_031396505.1 Rhodobacterales bacterium | reverse complement strand
TGTGGGGGCCTCACGCCCAAAGCGGCGGTCGCGGAAGATGGCGTTGCAGGCGGCGGCACTGGTGGTGGCGGGCATGCCATATTCGGCCCAGTGGAAGAACGGGCCTGCCCCGCGTGCGCGTTCGTAAAACGGGTAGGGGTTCTGGACGAAAGCAGGATCGGTGGGGGATTGATGCAGCACCTTCATCGCGGCAGGCGGATCATGCCTTGGGCGATCATCACGCCAACCACGACGATGGCCGCGCCAAAGGTTTGCAACCAGCTCCAGTCCGCGCCAAGCGCGAAGGCGAAGATCATCACGTAAAACGGTACGGCATTCATGTGCAGGCTGGCGGCGCCGATGCCGATACGTTCGACGGACATAATCCACAGGATCTGACTAATGGCGAGCGAGCCGATGCCGAAAATTGCCAGAGCGCCCGCCTCTTTCCAACCCAAGGCGGCCCATTGCACGGGCGCGCCGCCGATGGCGGACCATGTCAGGCTGACGGTCAGGGCGGCGACAAAGGCACCGGCAACGGTCAGCGTGGTGCGGCCAAGCGGGGTCATTTCGGGGAAGGTGGTAACAGTCGCACGGGAGCCCCATGTGAACACGGCGCAGGATGCGAAGGCGGCAAGTGCGCCAAGGCCAAGATCAAGGCTGAACCCGCCTTTGGCCAAGGCGATGACGCCGCCAAACAGGCTGAGGCAGAGGCCAAGGATCAGAGTCTTTGTGACGCGGCGGCCATCCAGCAGCACCTCAAGTGCGATACCGATGATGGGCATCGAGGCGGTGATGATCGAGACGGTGATGGCATCGGTATAGGCTTGGCCAATCACCAGCAGCACGGCGCCAAGGGCGATGCAGATGCCGCCGATCAGGATGCCCATCAACCAGCGCGCGCGGCGGACGGGGCCAAACCCTTCGACCGCGAGCCAGACGAGCATCAGCACAAGGGCGGCCAGCCCGGTGCGCATCGCGGTCAGGGGCAGGGGCGGGATCAGCGGAATGATCAGATCGGCGGCAGGCAGGCCCGCGGCCCAGACCAGCATCGATGCGACGCAGATCAGGTTGGCGGTTGCGATGCCGTTGGTGATGGCGGGGGAGGATGACATGCTGCGTGTTAGCGTGGGTCTGCAGGACGGGCTGTTCCGTTCCCGACAGCCATCATGCCGATGCCGCCAGTGCGGTGACAATCGCACCGAAATCAGCGGCCTTCAGGCTGGCCCCGCCGACAAGCGCACCGTCGACATGGGGTATGGCAAAGATCTCGGTTGCATTGGCGGGTTTGACAGAGCCGCCATAGAGCAGCCGCACGCCAGTGGCGTCGGCACCAATGCGCATCGTCAGGCGGGCGCGCAGAAAGGCGTGAACCTCGGTAATCTGGTCAAGCGTGGGGGTGCGCCCGGTGCCGATGGCCCAGACAGGTTCATAGGCGATAACAAGGTTCTCTGCCGTCATGTCAGCGGGGACCGATGCCATTTGCGCAGCGATCACATCCAGCGTGGTGCCAGCGTCGCGCTGGCCTTCCGTCTCGCCGATGCAGATGATGGCGATCAGGCCGGCATTGCGGGCGGCAAGGGCCTTGGCGTGGACATCGGCGTCAACCTCACCATGGTCGGCGCGGCGTTCGGAATGGCCAAGGATGACATGCGTGGCCCCGGCGTCGGCCAGCATGGCGGCGGCAATGTCGCCGGTATGGGCACCGGATGCGGCGGCATGGCAGTCTTGTGCGCCCACACGCAAGGATGTGCCTCTGGCAAGGCTTGCCAGTTGCGCGATCAGGGTTGCGGGCGGGCACAGCAGCATGTCGCAGGCAGGGGAAGACTGGGCCGCGAGCAGGGCGCGCGCCTCATCGAGTGCGGCGGTCGTGCCGTTCATCTTCCAGTTTCCGGCGGCGAGTTTGCGCATGATGTTCCCCCTGAGCTTGCGTCAAGGGTTAGCGGTTGATGCGGCGCGGGAAAAGGGGGAAACGCCTCAGGCGGCGGGCTGATTCTTGAACTTGATCGATTCACCGCAGCCGCAGGCCTCGGCCACGTTCGGATTGCGGAATTTGAAGCCCGCATCCAGAAGGCCGGATTCGTAATCGATCTCGGTGCCGATCAGGAACATCTGCGCCATCGGCGCAATCAGCACGCGCGCGCCGTCCTGTTCGACGATTTCATCCAGCGGGTTGACCTCTGCCACGTAATCCATCGTGTATTCCATGCCCGCGCAGCCGCCTTTCTTGACGCCGATACGCAGACCCTTGGAGCCTTGTTTGGTCATCAGACGCGCGATCTGTGTGACAGCAGTTGGGGTCAGGGTGACGGCGGCTTTGCCGGGAATGCCGAACATGATGGTTCTCCTTCAAAGACAACTTAAGGCGTCAGGTCGGGAATTCCAAGCGGTGTGAGATACTGTAAGGCCTGCATTGTGGCAAATGACACCGCAAGCGCCCAGCCAAAGGACGCCAGTGTGCCGATGATGACATATTCGCTGACGGCGCGGTCATCGCCGACGCTGCCGAAACGCAGCACCGATTTGGCGGCGATCAGAAATCCGATGCTTTCGGGCAGGCCGATAAAGACCAGCAGAAAGATCAGGCTGCGTTCCAGATTGCCGATGGCGCGGCCACCATTGGCAAGGCCCGCAGGCGAGGATGCAGCCCAGGGTTCCATGTAAAGGCCGATGCCAAAGCCGCCTGCGCGGGTGGCAAGGATAAAGCCTGTCAGCACGATAAAGACGGCGGGCAAAACGGGGATGGCACCGTCGCCGGGCCAGAGGCTGGCAGTCCAGCCGCCGTCTGTTGTGGGCACCGCCCCCCACAGGCCCTGCGCCCACAGGTCCGGCACCCAAAGTGCCACAAGATACAGGGTGACGCCGTGCAGGGCCTGATCCGCGACAAAGGGGACAAGCCCCTTGAACGGTGACCACGATTTTGCTGCATCCAGCGCCAGATGGAGGGCAGCCAGCGCGAAAAGGGCAGGGTGCAAGGCACCCATGCAAATGATGGCGGCGATCAGGACCACGCTGATGTGAGCGACAAGGGCCACAGGATTGCGTTTATTGACAACCATCCAGCGGTTTTGCAGCACGAAATCGGCAAGGACATGGGCGTATGTCAGGGCGATCAGGGTGTCAATCATGGGGCGTTCCAAGTGTGGTGTTCAAAGGCGGCAAGTGCGTTGTCCAATCGTTGAAAGCCCGCACCGTCCAGCCGGGATTGTACGGCTTGACGCGTGATGTCGAGCCGATCTGCAAGGTCCTGATGCGTTTTCCAGTCGGGGCGCAACGCCATCGCAACGGCTTGTGCTTGCGCTTGTGTCCATGTTCCGCTTTGCCATTCGACCAGATCAAAAATGGCCGCCTGCCAGGTGCGATCTGTATCCGTACCGCCGGCAATGAAAAGTCGACGACGCTTGGGCATCACGTCGAGGTGATTTCCCGACACGAAAAAAGCCGGTCCCGTCGCATCTGACAAATTGACCGTGCCCAGACTTTCGATTGGGCCAATACCCGCCGAGATACGGGTTTCAATGCCGATACCGGATGCGCGCAGATCGGCAATCAGCATGAGGCAGGCCCTTAGAACCAGTCCGGCTTCTGGCATGGCGATCTGCCAGCCATCGCCGCGAAATCGCGTAAACCGTGTATCTGCGTTACATAATTTCGATAAATCATGTGCTGTGACGGAAAGTTGCCGTAGTGCGGCTTCCATTGTGGCTGGCATTGCCTTTTGGGAACCGACCAGATCGCCGGTCATAACGGCCGCTATAGCATGACAGAGGCGTGCACTGCTTTTCATAAAGCAAGATTTATATAGTGCTTTCAAAAAAGCAAGATATTTTATTTGCTTTCTGAAAAGACAACAAAAACGCTTGCTAGGATATACTTACATGAACCCGAGTTCCAACTTTGCCTCGTCCGACATCATCTCCATCCCCCAAGGCGGATCGAATGTCATCTGCACATCCACTGATTTCACGCCTGCCAGCGGCTCAACCGCGTCGGCCAGCCATCCCGGCATTTCGCCCGCCACGGGGCAGCCCGGTGCGGTCAGGGTCATGGTAATCTGTACGGCATTTTCGGGATTAATATCAATCGTGTAAACCAACCCCAGATCAAAGATGTTCACCGGGATTTCGGGATCAAACACGGTGCGGCAGGCCCCCACCACATCATCATAAAGCGGATGATCGGTGCTGGAGGGCCGGATCAGCGGCGTGCCTTCGACAATGGCTTGATGATCGGTCATGGGGCACCTCGGCTGCTTCCTGACTGATTATATAGGGAATTGCGACCGCGACGTCCAGACCGGATGCAAAAGACCCGGACGCCGCAGCCGCAGGTAGGATCAAAGTCCCATGCAATTGGCGTAGAACGTCACCGTACCGGGCCAGTCGGAAAACACGCCCACAACGCCCACATCCTGCGCCAACACATCCAGCAGTTCCAGCGATACGCCATCATGTGTGGTGGCCGCCGCGATCGACTGGAAATAGAACCCGCCGCCCGCATTCAGCGGCCCCGCGCGCTCCAGCGTCCATGTGATGATGTTCAGGCCCGCCGCCTTTGCCTCGGTCGCATAAAGCGACGGCACGATCTTACCATCCTGCAGCGTCACCAGCACCCACAGCGGCGGCGCGATATAGTTCACGCCCATCGCCTTGAGGTCGGCCATCGTGTGGTCCCATGTGGCCGAATCCATCGGGCTCCAGCCTTCGATCGTATCATAGCTGTCGTCCAGATAGACGGCCTGCGCGCCAAATTCCGGTTCGGCCTTGATCCAGTACAGAACGTCATCAAGGTTGAAGGACTGCGCAAACACGTCCGAAGGGGCGATACCCGCCGCCTTGTAATCGTCGATCATCTTCTGCGCATACATTTCCTGCGTCATGCCATTGTAGGGCATGTCTACCACGGGCGCCTTGAGTTCAGGCGTGAATTTCGCGCCCAGCCCCTGAAACAGGGCGATGGATTCGGCATGTGTCATCAGTGTGCCGTGGCCGGCATAAAGATCGGTGCGCCATGGCGCGGTACCGGCCATATAGGTCTCGACCGTGGTTGCCGTTGCATCGGCACCGTCCATTTTGCCTGCCAGCGTGCGAAACTCGGCGAGTGTGATATCGGCGGTGCGGCAGGTGGCCGCCGCTGGGGTTTCGCCCGCAACGGGGGTAAAGGGCATCGCACAGGTGCTGGCGAGCGGGGTTGCAAGGATGTTGGTCGAGGTTTGCAGATCGTCCTGCGCGTGGCGGCACACCAGTTCGCTGTCCTTGGTAAAGGTCACGTCGCATTCCAGAATGCCCGCGCCCATCCGCGCGGCGGCCCGATTGCCTTCAACCGTGTGTTCAGGAAACATCATCGGGGCACCGCGATGGCCGATGGAAAAGTCGGTCTGCACCAGCGGATTGCCCATGCAAGAGGTGAGTTTGTCTTTCAGCCCACCCGCAGGCAGCAGATCGACCAGATAACCGACGCGCGGGTCGACGCCCACGGATTGGGCGGTGGCGATCTGGGTGGTCATGCCGAACGTCAGCGCGGCGAGGAGTGGTGTGGCGGCAATGATCGGCAAGCGTTGCATGTGACTGTCCCATAACTGTGCGAAGGAATGCAGCAGCCTAGACCGCGTTACATGGCGCAGGCGTGACAGAACGATCTTGTTTCGATGACGGCCGTGCGGGGCCTAAAACGGGATTTCGTCATCCATGTCGCTGCGACCGCCGCCGCCGCCGCCCGCCGGGGCACGTCCGCCACCACCAGCACCGCCCCCCGCGCCACCATCATAGCCAGAATCGCGGTCGTCATAACCGCCACCACCGCCGCTGCCGCCTGACCCACCGCCTGACCCGCCGCCATCACGACCGCCCAGAAGCGTCAGCTCGCCGCGGAACTGGCGCAGCACGATTTCGGTCGTATATTTATCTGCCCCTGATTGATCCTGCCATTTGCGGGTTTCAAGCTGGCCCTCGATGTAGACGGTCGAGCCTTTCTTCAGATACTGCTCGGCGATTTTGCCAAGCGCCTCGTTGAAGATCGCGACGGAATGCCATTCCGTCCGCTCTTTGCGTTCGCCGCTGGCCTTGTCGCGCCATGTTTCCGACGTCGCAATGCGCAGGTTTACCACCTTGCCGCCGTTCTGGAATGACCGCACCTCAGGGTCGCGCCCCAGATTGCCGACGATGATAACCTTGTTGACCGACCCTGCCATGACGCATTCCCTTTTTCGAATCTGTATCCTGTCCCCGGCAGATTGCGCGAGGCATGGTTAACAACAGCTTTAACGCCGACAACGTGGTCCTGCAACTCGGGTATCAGAACGGTGACACGGACCCTGCGGCGGATGGTGAAACGGTGCAGGCGCGGCGATGTCGGCATCGGCCAGACGGCAATCCTGCCCGTTTGCCTGATGAAAGGTAACCTCCCATGACCAATATCCGCACACTGACTGCTGTTGCAATTCTTGGCCTGTCGATGCTGGCCGCACCGATGGCGATGGCCGAAAGCGATGAGGGCGAAATTGACGCGGCGACGACCGAAAAGGTCACGGCACAGCTGACGGCCGAAGGGTTCGAAGTGCGCAAAATGGAGATGGAGGACGGCTTGATCGAAGCCTATGTCGTGAAAGACGGCGCGACGTCGACCGTGTTTCTTGATCCGACAACGCTGGAAGTCGTGAAGAACGAAGGCTGATTGCACAACGGCCCGGCCCTGTATCCTGCAGGCCGGGCCTTCCTTTATGATATGAGGCAATTGATGCAACATCTGAAAGTCTGGGATCCGGCAGTGCGGGTGTTTCACTGGTGCCTGGTTGCGGGGTTTGCCGCCAACGCCTTCTTCACCAAGCCCGGCAAGGTGCCGCACCAATGGGTGGGCTGTGCGGTTGTGGGGCTGATTGCGCTGCGGCTGATTTGGGGGCTGGTGGGAACGCGCCACGCGCGGTTTTCGGATTTCCGGCCTTCGTTGACAGGGGCGATTGAACAGATGCGCGACATGGCCACCGGGCGTCGGCACGTGCATGCAGGACATTCGCCGTTGGGCGCATGGATGATCTACAACCTGCTGGCCACGATGATTGCGATTGCGGTGACCGGGTATATGCAGACCACATTGCCGTTTTTCGGGGTAAAGTGGGTCGAAACCGCGCATGCGGCTTTTGTCAATTGGGCCGAGATTTCAATCGTGCTACATGTTGCGACAGTCATGGTGGACAGCCGCCGCCTGCGGGTCAATCTGGCCAAGGCGATGGTCACCGGATACAAGGATATCCTGGCCCAAACAGAAACGGTCTGATGCAACCTGCTGCAACGACAATCTCCACACGCAGCCCGGCCTTGGTCGGGCTGATATTGTTTCAATTGGCCTGCACGGCGGTGTTTGTCTGGGACGTCATCGCAGATTTTGGCGAAGAAATATCCATGCTGCACATTGTGCCCGAGATCGGCGCGACCTTGGGCCTGTTGATCGGGATTGCGTTTGAAATGCGCTATCTGACGCAACTGCTGCGGCGGCAGGAAACCATGGCACGGGGCTTGGGCATCGCGGCTGGTGCGTTGTCGGATCTGATGGAGGGGTATTTCCGCGACTGGGGACTGACGGCGGCGGAACAGGATGTGGCGGCCTTTACCATCAAGGGCTATAGCATTGCCGAGATTGCCGAACTGCGCGGGTCGGCCGAGGCGACTGTCAAGACCCATTTGAACGCCATCTACCGCAAGGCCGGGGTGCCGGGGCGGGGCCAACTGGTCAGCATCCTGATCGAAGATCTGATGCGCGCACCGCTGGTGAGTGCGGCGACCGAAGGTGCGAATTTCCCCGCAAGCAAAACATCTGTTGGACCAAAGGCGAAAAATGCTTATAGTCTGCCTCGCTGATCGGGCCTGGGGGGTGTTGTTCATGCGTGGGTTAAAGGTTTCCGTCTGGGTGGCGGGTGTGCTTGTGATGTCAAGCGGGGCTGTCGGCGCCGAAGGGCTGCGCCTGACCGGGTCAAGCAACCGCACATCGATCTTTGAAAGCCAGACGCGGCTTCTGGACGGGCGTCTGAGCCAGCAATACGAGAATTCGACCCGGCTGCGCCCGGAGAGCGCGATCACGATTTCAACGGCATCAAGCGAAGAAATTCCGGATTATCGCGGGCGGTACCGGGGCGAATACATCGGGGTCGCCAAGGCCGCGGCGGCAAGGTACGGCGTGCCCGAGGATTTGTTCCTGCGCCTTGTGCAACAAGAGTCGGGTTGGAATGCGAATGCGGTATCGCCCAAGGGGGCGACGGGTCTGGCGCAACTGATGCCCGCAACGGCACGGGCCTTGGGCGTGGATATCAACGACCCCACGGAAAACCTTGAAGGCGGGGCAAAATACCTGCGGGCGATGTATGACAAGTTTGGGTCATGGCGGCTGGCGCTGGCGGCCTATAACGCAGGGCCCGGCGCGGTGGAGGAACATGGCGGCATCCCGCCCTATGCCGAGACCAAGAACTATGTGATCGCCATATTGCAGTAAGACGGACAATTCTGCCTATCGATCTACGCGAAATTGACGGCTGTCAATTTTCAGGTATTCTGTTTATTATCAAAGGCATAATAAATTTTTCTGGAGTCGCGTTAAGACTTCTGAAACATTACGGGATCGGTATGTGAGAGGTGGGAAGATCGCGATCAGCGTTCCGCGTGCGGGATCATGTTGGTCAGGCTGCGCAGGTAGAATATCCGTTCGGCGAACATGCGCTCCATGCAGGGCTGGTCATTGGCTATGCGGTATTCATAGCTTTTCTCGACATCGGGGAGGGCTTCAAATGAGCATTGTGATATGGCGTAGGCCCGCCACGCCAATTCACCACGCATCACTGTAAGCAGAGCGTCGCCGCTGTAGAGCCGCGCCTCCAACCCCGCATCGAATTCTTGTCCCCATCGGAGTTTTCGCATGACTTCCGCCTGATAGATGACCTCCCAGAAAGGCATCTCGTTCCATTCGCAGTCGCGCGGCATGGGTGCGGGCCAATCACTGTTCGGATCAATGCAGGCGCGCTTGGCCAATCCGGCGCAGGCACCGGTTTCGGCAAATGTTGATGCAGCAGCCAAGCAGCGATCAATACGTTCCTGAGCAATCAGATAATCACGAAATACCACCTCGCGGTCAGCCTGCGCGGGAGAGGAGATACACAGAATACAGGCAAGTGTGACCGCAAGTACGATCGCACGGAAGGGGCGTTCGGAAATCATTTCTGCATCTCTCTTGGGTTCATCCGCTGCAAACCCCTCATCCAGAAAATGCGTTCGGCGATAAGTTCAATCTCGCAATGCGGGCGATCCGTCGTCACAATTGTCCCTGCACCCCAGTGGGCCATTTCGTAGTCGCACTGTGTTTCAAGGTAAGTTTGCCAAGCGTTCTCCATCCGCTCAAAAGTTGCATGGGCGTCGATGGGACGGCGATCCCTGACGTCGTGCATCTGATGATCTTTTTGTAAGGTCCAAGCTTCTTTCAGCAGTGCTTCCTGCCGATAGATGTCTTGCCACAGATCGTGTTCCCGCCGGAGGCAACTGCCTTCGTCCATCCGAGATATCTCTCGTTGAACCCTTTCGAGGCAAACTTTTCTTAACGCTCCGGCGCAATCGCGCGCGGTTTCCCAGCTTGTGGCAGTGTCTACGCAAGACGATATTAGCGCGAGGTCACCGGCAGCAAACGGATCGCGGCGAAAGTCTGTTTCGGCATAGGCGGGCAGGGCGATGACCAGCGTAAGGAGCGCGGCGAACTTGGGGGCGGGCATTCCGAATCCTTGCTGACTTGCAACCAGAGGTTATCAGCCAACACGAAAGCCGGATAGGCCCGCCCGTCTATTCCGCCGCCATCTTGATCACGGGTTCCATTTGCGTCAGCACATCGTCGGGCAGGTGGCATTTGATCTGGTGCCCGCCTGCGAGCGTGCGCACGGGCGGCATTTCGCGGTCGCAGAGGCCTGCGGGCAACACTTGCGATTTCCAGCGGCAGCGGGTCTGGAACGGGCAGCCGGGGGGCGGGTTCATCGCCGACGGAATGTCACCCTCCAGCACGATGCGTTTGCGGATCACGCGGGTGTCGGCGATGGGCACGGCCGACAACAGCGCCTCGGTATAGGGGTGGTAGGGCGGCTGGAACACCTGATCGGTGGTGCCCATTTCAACCACATGGCCAAGATACATCACCATCACGCGGTCGCTGAGGTAGCGCACGATGGAAAGGTCATGGCTGATGAACAGCAGCGTCGTCTTGTTTTCCCGCTGGATATCCATCAGCAGGTCGGTCACGGCGGCCTGCACCGACACATCAAGGGCGGATACCGGTTCATCGGCGACCACGACCTTGGCCCCGCCGGCGAAGGCGCGGGCGATGCCGACGCGCTGTTTCTGACCCCCCGACAACTGTCGTGGCATGCGTTCGGCAAAGGCACGCGGCAGTTTCACAAGATCCAGAAGTTCGAGCATGCGGGCGTGGCGATCGGTATCGGATGTGCCGTAATGGAAAATTTCCAGCGCGCGGATGATCTGGCGGCCAACGCTCATTGACGGGTTCAGGGTATCAAACGGGTTCTGAAACACCATCTGCACCGAGGACACCATATCGGTGTTGCGCTGTTGAATAGGCGTCGACTGCACATTTTCATCAAACAGCATGATGGTGCCGGAGGTGGCGGTTTCCAGCCCCATCAGCACCTTGGCAAAGGTGGATTTGCCGCAGCCGCTTTCGCCCACGATGGCGAGGGTTTCGCCTTCATGCGCCTCGAATGACAGGGTTTCGTTGGCTTTGACGACCTTGGCGGTACCGCCGCCGAAGGCCCCCGAGGACACGGAATAGTATTTCTTCAGATCCTCCATTTTGAGCACGACCTTGCCGATCGGGGTTTTCGGCTTTGCCGCCTTGATCTTGAGCGGAGCATTCCAGTCGATTTCGGGCCATTTCAGGCAGCGGCTGGCGTGGCGGTCATCTTTGGGGACATCGGACATGGCAATGTCGATGGCGTTGCAACGGCCATCCTCGAAATAATCGCAGCGCGGGCCGAAGTTGCAGCCTTTGGGGCGTTCATGAGGCAGAGGGAAGTTGCCGGGAATGGCGACAAGGGGATGGGAATTCTTGTCGGCACCGGGCAGCGGGATCGACCGGAACAGGGCCTGGGTATAGGGATGGCGCATGTTCTCAAAGACTTCGATAACATTGCCTGTCTCAACGGCCTCGCCGGAATACATCACGCAAAGCCGGTCGCAGGTATCAAGGATCAGGCCGAGGTTGTGCGAGATGAACAACATCGAGGTGCCGTATTTTTCGCCAAGCGCCTTGACCAAATCCACGATGCCAGCCTCGACCGTGACATCAAGGGCGGTGGTGGGTTCATCCAGAATCAGAAGGGCAGGTTTGGACATCAGGGCCATGGCGATGACGATGCGCTGTTGCTGACCGCCGGACAACTGGTGGGGATAGGCGTTGATGATGCGGTCGGGGTCGGGCAGGCGGACGTCGGCGACAATCTGGCGGGCGAGCGCCCAGGCGTCATCCTTTGCCATGCCCTGATGGATCATCGGAACCTCGGCCAGCTGCGCGCCGATCTTCATCGCGGGGTTCAGCGAGGCCATGGGTTCCTGATAGATCATGGCGATTTCGGAGCCGCGGATATGGCGGAGTTCCTCCTCGCCCATATGGGTCAGATCGCGGCCCTTGAACTTGATGGAACCCGCGACGATTTTGCCGTTCTTGCCAAGGTCGCGCATGACGGCGAGGGCGACGGTGGATTTGCCACAACCGGACTCGCCCACGAGGCCCATCGATTCGCCCTGCATCACGGCGCAGGAGAAATCCATCACGGCGGGGATTTCACGCAGGCGGGTGAAGAAGGAAATCGAGAGGTTCGAAATCTCGAGGATCGGTTTGGAGGGAGCCCAATCGGACCTGGCGGCTCTCGCGTGTTGGGGTGGGACCGGGGGTTTCACACCCCCGGACCCCCGTGGGATATTTGGGAACAGATGAAGGGCGCAGGGCGGTGCATCAGTCTTTCAGGCTTTCTTCGCGCAGGCCATCGGCGAGCAGGTTAAGGCCGAGAACGAGGCTCATCAGGGCGAGGGCGGGCACGACAGCGGGGTGCAGGTAGACCGACAGCAGCTTGCGCCCGTCATCGATGGTGGAGCCCCAGTCGGGGGATTCTGGCGAGACGCCAAGACCGAAGAAGCCGAGGGTGCCGAGCAGGATGGTGGTATAGCCGATACGCAGGCAGAAATCGACGATCAGCGGACCACGGGCGTTGGGCAGGATCTCCCACAGCATGATGTACCATGCGCCTTCGCCGCGGGTCTGGCCGGCGGCGACATAATCGCGGGCCTTCAGGTCCATCACGATGCCGCGCACGATGCGGAACACGGTGGGGGAGTTTACAAAGACGACCGAGACGAAAACGATCAGGATATTGGCGGGCAGGGACACAATGCCGAACGGGTCGGCATCGAAGGCAAGGCCGAAGTACAGCCAGACGCCGATCACCAGCGTGACGCCAACATAAAGGTTCCGTTGGGCGGGTTGGGTGAAGTAGCGGCTGTTCCACAGGATCGCAAGGAAGATGATCGGGAACAGGAACAGCACGCCCGCCATCATCTCGGGGATTGTCATGCAGACGGGCAGAGTGGCGGTCCATTCCGTCAGCGGTTGGCAGATCACGCTGGCATCGCCGGGAAGCAGGAAATCGAGGATGTTGAAGCGGGTGGCGGCAATCTCGGGGGTGACCAGCAGGTAAAACAGCAGGATCACCGGAAAGGCGAGCACGAGGTTCGCGACGAACGAAAGTGCTGTGTCGAACTTGCCGCCGAGATAGCCTGCGGGCAGGCCCAGCGTGACGCCGACCATGAAGGCAAACGCAGTGGCGGCAGGGGCGATGGTGAGCACGCGGCGGGCGCCCATGACGACGCGGCTGAAGACATCGCGCGCCAGATGATCGCCGCCCAGAAGGAAATAGGCATATTGGCCTTCGACAGGATCGACGAGTGGCGTGCCGGGCAGGGGGTTCTTCACGCGCCCGAACTGGGCGATCGGGTCCATGGTGATGACGATGTCGGCAAAAATTGCAGTAAAGACCCAGAACATGACAAGGGCAAAGCCGAGCATACCGACGGTGCTGTCAAACAGCTTGCCATAAAGGCCCAGGCGACGCTTGAAGGTGATCGACAGGGCGAATGTGGCAATCAGCGCAATCCAGACCGGAAGGAACTGCTGCAGGATGCGGGCAACGATACCACCCCATGAAAGTTCGTCCATGATGCGTTCCTATGCCAACCGGATGCGGGGATTAAGATAGACATAGCCGATGTCGGACATCAGTTGTGTCACCAGAACGACGATGACGGCGAGCACCGAACACCCCAGCAGCAATTCGATATCATTGTTGCCCGCCGCCTGCACCAGTGTCCAGCCGAAGCCTTTGTAGTTGAACAGCGTTTCCACAATCACGACGCCGTTCAGCAGCCATGGGAATTGCAGCATGATCACGGTGAAAGGGGCGATCAGCGCGTTGCGCAGGGCGTGGCGCATCACGACCTGACGGAACGACACGCCCTTCAGGCGGGCGGTGCGGATATACTGCTGGGTCATCACTTCAGTCATCGAGGCGCGGGTCATGCGGGCGATGTAGCCGATGCCGTAGAGGGCGATGGTCATCACCGGCAGGGTGAAGTTCCAGAAGGTGATGTCGTCCATGGCACTGGTCGCGGTGCCCAGAAACAGGGTCTTCGTGCTGATCCATCCCCATTCGTACAGCAAGGGCGACAGGCCGGCGGTGGATGAGGCGAAAAGCGCCACAAGAATGACGCCCGACACATATTCCGGCGTGGCTGTGGTCGCAATTGCAACGGCAGACAGGCTGCGGTCGGTGCGCGACCCTTCACGCATGCCAGACAAAACCCCCATCACCAGCGATGTGGGAACCATCACCAGCATGACGGCAAGCATGAGGTACCCGGTGGCCCCCATGGCCTTGGCCAACACCTCGGTCACGGGCACTTTGAAGACGGTGGAAAAACCCCAGTCGCCCTGCAACACACCGCAATAGCGCGGGGCGGCATCGGCCGTCACGCCGTCATCAATGCAGCGTCCGCGCGTGACACCCTTGGCATCGGTCAGCACCCAACCCGGTGCAATCCCGATCCACTGGGAATAGCGGACGAACACCGATCCGCCGTGGCCATTCTGTTCGATCCAGGCGGCAACGGAATTGTCGGTCATGCGCACGGAGCCTTCGCTGCGGGCAAGTTTTTCAAGGTTCGGTGCAAGGTTGGTCAGGAAAAAGACGATGAATGTCAGTGCGATTGCGGTCAACAGCATCACACCGAGGCGCTTGGCCACGAATGTCAGCATAGATTGTTCCCCCTCTGCGCCAGTCAGGTCAGGCGATCAGGCCGCGCTTTTTTGTTTTGCGGCTCTGGCTGCCGGGCGCGGCTTGTGCGCGCCCGGCGTTCTTTTGGCTTGGATCAGGCGATCGACCACTTGTAGTGGTGATGTTCGAATGACGGGTGCATGTCGATGTTCACGCCTTCCTTGGCATGGCGGTAAAGCGACCGCCAGAACGGCTGAATGATCACGCCTTCGTCTTGCAGGATGGTTTCCAGCGTGACCATAACCTCGCGGCGTGCATCGGCATCGGCCAGCGATTTTGCCTTGACCATCGCCGCGTCAAAGTCGGCATTCGCCATGCCGGTTTCGTTCCACGACCCCGTCGAGGTATAGGCGTAGTCCATGTTCTGCACGGCCAGTGGGCGGTGGTTCCACGTGGTCGATGAGAACGGGTATTTCTGCCAGTCGTTCCAGAAGGTCGAGCCCGGCATCACGGTGCGTTTCACAGTCGCCCCCGCATCGCGCAACTGCGCTGCGACAGCGTCGGTGGTCGCTGCCTCCCAGCCATCATCCAGCGAAATGATTTCCAGCTCGGTGGTCGCCAGACCTGCGGCCTCGAGTGCGGGCATCAGACCAGCGGCGTCAACGGTTTGCGGTGCAATGGCCGCATATTCGGGGTGCACCGGGCAGACGTGGTGGTTTTCGGCGACAGTGCCAAGCCCGTTATACCCCAGTTCCAGCACGACCGCAGGATCAACGGCGCGCTGAATGGCCTGACGCACGGCCTTGTCCTTGTAGAGCTCGCTTGTGGCACCGTTCATGCGCACCACGATGGTTGACGCGGTGACGGCCTCAAGTTTCTGCCAGCCGATGCCATCGAGGATGTCGATGAAATCGCCGGTGGATTCGTAGTTGGCGTCAACCTCATCGGAACCGGCGAGGGCGACCATGGCGGACGGGTCGGTGCCGAAGTCGATGTAGTGGATTTCGTCCAACGGTGCGGTGCCACCCCACCAGGTGTGGGTGTCTGGTGCACGGACAAGCGTCATGCGCTGACCAACCGAGATTTCGCCGGGAACGTAAGGTCCGGTACCAATCGGATTGGCCGCCGGATCCGAACCATCGACATAGGACGAGTGCACGACAGCGGCGGGATAATCGGACACGCTGGCAACGATCGAGATGTCAGAGGTGTTCATCACCAGCTTGACAGTCATGTCATCAACCTTGACGACGGAGCCTTCACGCAGCTGGGTAACCATGACAGGCTCGCCGGCGTCATTGACAACAGCAGTCCCATCGGCGGCCAGCGCAGGCACGGATTCGGTCAGGCCGACAAAGCGCGAGGCCATGGCGTTGCCTTCGACCGATCCATCCGCCCAGCGGCCAAACATGCGCACCACGTCATCGGCGGTAAAGGCATCGCCATTGTTCCAGGTGACGCCGGGGCGGACATTGAGCGTGTATTCGGTGGCGTCGGCGTTGGCTTCCCAGGATTCGAGCAGGCGGCCTTCGAAGCTGCCATCGGGGTTGTATTGAATCAGGTATTCCAGCCAGCCGCGATAGACGTTGGCGATTTGCGGCCAGTCGGCCAGACGCGGGTCTTTCTGGGCCTTGGTTTCCATGGCGATACGCAGGATGCCGCCAACCTTGGCGTCCTGGGCGGCTGCGGGGGTGGGCAGACCCATCAGGCCATATGCGGTGGCGACACCAACACCAAGGGCCGTCGTGCGCGACAGAAACTCACGGCGGCTGAGTTTGCCGGCGCGGACTTCGTCGGCATACATGATGGCCGCCGGGTGCAAAGGGGCGGTGGTTTCGTGCGGTTGCGTCATCGTATTCTCCCTGAAAGCAGCAGTTTTTTGTGTCTTGTGGCGGGGCGGCGAGTACCGTCCGACCGCGACTACAGACATAGCGCATCTTTTTCGGCCATGCGTCAATGTCTGCTTTCGCCACATCCGGGTAGAATCCGACATTAAACATGCCGATCTCCGCATGATGACTATGAAGTGAGCTGGTGTATCGAATCTTTGACCAAAGGGTCAACGCGCACGGCGGAAGGCGGTCGGCGACAGACCCGTCACATGCTGAAACGCGCGGGTGAAATAGGCGGGCGAATTGAACCCAAGGCTTTCGCCGATGCGCGCGACAGGCAGTTTCGTTTCCGACAGCAGGCGGCGGGCCTCAAACAACCGGCGGTCTTGCAGGATGGTGTGGGCAGAGCGGCCATTGGCCTGTTTGCAGCAGCGCGTCAGATGTGTGGGTGTCACGCCAAGGGCGGCGGCAAACTCGGCGACACCCATGCCGGACTGATAATTGCTTTCCAGCAGGGCGGCATAGCGGGCAACCAGTTTGCGGGCGGCGTCGGGTTTGGTGACCTCGGACGCGCCACGGGCGACCTGCCGTTCAAGCCAGACACCGAGCAGGCCAAGGTAATGGCGGGTGGCGCGTTCATGGGCGGGGCTGTTGCTGGCCTGTTCACGCAGGATCATGTCTAGCGTGACGTTGAGTTCCTGCTGGGCATGCACTTCGCGGATGCGCAGGTGTTGCGCGGTCTTGGGCAGGGTCACG
>JANNKX010000016.1:0-2868 GCA_031396505.1 Rhodobacterales bacterium | reverse complement strand
GGCCTGTGCTTCCAAAGCATCAAGCGTGGTGCGTTGCGTGGTGGATGTGACGGATAGCGCCCCGATCACCTGCCCTGTGCGCGACAGGATCGGCACGGCGACGCAGATGATGCCAGCCTCGTGCTCTTCGCGGTCAAAGGCATGGCCGCAGGCGCGGATTGCGGCGAGTTCGGTGCGCAGTGCATCGGGCGTTGCAAGCGTATGGGGCGTAAAGGCGTGAAAGGACTGGCGTTGGAGCGCACGGGCAAGCGCCGCATCCGGCAGATGCGCCAGCATGGCCTTGCCGACGCCCGTGCAATAGGCCGGGCCGACCTTGCCTGCCTGACTGAACATCTCGACCGGGCGGGTGGCATTGCGTTTGTCGACATAAAGCACCTGCGCCTGATCCATCTGGGCCAGATGCACGGTTTCGCCCGTGTCTATGGCAAGCTGATCGATGAAAGGGCGGGCAATCGGGGCAAGGCTCGATTGGGCCCATGCGGCATGGGCAAGACGCACCAGGCGCACGCCCAAGGCGTAGTATCCGGTTTCTGAGTCGTAGGATAGCATGCCCTGATTCGTCAGGGTTTGAAGGAAGCGGTAAAGCGTGGCCTTTGGGAAAAGCTGGTGTTCCAGCAGTTCGGAAAATCGTACGGGACGACCTGTTTGTGCAACAAGATCAAGCACATCAAGGGCCTTGCCCACTGTGCCGTCACCGCCACCAACCCCATGCGGGCCACCATCTGCCGTCATCAATGCAGGTCCTCCCGTCCCTGTTGACAGGCATAACGATACGCAGCATAGTTTTCAATATTCAAGACTAAGTTTCACATAATGGAACCAAAAGGGAGGAAACCATGGTCCATATGAAAGCGGGAACGCTTGCCGTTCTGGCATCACTGCTTGCGTCAGGCTCGGCTTTTGCGCAGCAGCGGGTGCTGACGTACTTTGCTGACTACGACCCAAATCCACTGGCCGCGATGGAGGCGCTGATTGCGGATTTCGAGGCGGCAAACCCCGATATCGACGTGCAGCTGAACAACTTTGACCACGAAGGCTACAAGACCGCGATCCGCAACTTTCTGACGACGGATGCGCCGGATCTGGCCAACTGGTACGCCGGAAACCGGATGGCGCCGTTTGTCGAGGCGGGTCAGTTTCTGGATGTGTCGGATGTCTGGGCGGCGAATGGGCTGAATGAAAGCCTGGCCTCGGCGCGCGCGTCGATGACCATCGATGATAAACAGTGGGGCGTGCCTTACACGTATTATCAGTGGGGCATCTACTTCAACAAGGACGTGTATGCGCAAGTGGGCGCCGAGGTTCCAACGACATGGGACCAGTTCATCGCCAACTGCGAAAAGTTCAAGGCGGCGGGCATCGACTGTCTGACCACGGGCACGTCGGCGCTGTGGCCCGGAGCAGGCATTTTCGATTATATGTCGCTGCGCACGAATGGCTATGAATGGCACATGGACCTGACGGCAGGCAAAGTGGCATGGACCGATCCGAAAACCCGCGATGTGTTTGCCCAATGGGCGAAACTGGTGGAGCCGGGCTACATCACCGCAAACCACGCGGCAATTGACTGGCAGGATGCGGCGGCGCTGCTGGTGCAGGGCAAGGCGGCAAACTATGTGATGGGCAACTTTGCCGTGGCGACCTTCAAGGAAGGCGGCATGACGAACGATAATCTGGGCTTCATGCCGTTCCCGGAAATCACGCCCGGCATTCCGCGTGCGGAAGATGCGCCGACAGACACGATCCACATCCCGGCGGGTGCGCAGAACGTTGAAGATGCGAAGCTGTTCCTTGCCTATGTAGCAAGTGCAGATGCGCAGACGAAACTGAATGCGGCCCTTGGCCAATTGCCGACGAACAAGGATTCGACGGTGGCGGCAGATGACCCGTTCATTTCGGCAGGGTTCGAAATGCTGTCGAATGCCTATGCGCTGGCACAGTTCTTTGACCGGGATGCACCGGCGGAAATGGCCAAGATCGGCATGGAAGGTTTCCAGCAGTTCATGGTGCAACCGGGTGAGTTGGAAGCAATTCTGACGCGTCTGGAAGAAGCGCGCGTGCGGATCTACCAGTAGTCACGAAAGGCGGCCGGGGCATTATCCCGGCCGCCATTTTCATGCGTGTGTTCCTTTGCAGCCGGACAAGACCCCAAACGGGGCGAAACCTTGGGGAGGGGTGGGCATGGCAATCACATCGGCAAATGGCGGGCCCACCCGGACGTGGTGGCAGCGCAATCAGCAGACGCTGACGCCGTGGTTGTTCCTGATCCCCGGCATGTTCATGTTTGCGGTCTATGTGGTGTGGCCGATCCTGAACAGTTTCTGGATTTCCTTTTATGACTGGAACGGCTTGCGCGCGCCCGATGGGACGACGACCGCCGAATGGGTAGGGCTGGGAAACTACCGCGAGTTGGTGGGCGATGACGCGTTTGAGACATCGCTGAAAAACAACCTGATCTGGCTGGTGCTGTACATGCTGGCGGTGCCCTTCGGGCTGTTCATTGCGATATTCCTGAACCAGACGGTGTGGGGAATACGGATGTACAAGTCTTTGTTCTTCTTTCCCTTTGTCATCAGTCAGGTCGTGGTCGGCCTGATTTTCTCATGGTTCTATGCACCGAATTTCGGGCTGCTGCTTTCATCTGCGTTGTCAGCCCTACTTTCTCCAGGCGTTGTTCGGGTGGCACACCCTTCATCACCGGAAGAATAAACGTACGTTCCTCGACTTTACCTTTGTCGTCGACTTCGATACGCAAACGCATATTGCTGCCTTCCGGGAGTTCGCTGACGATGCGCGTCACTGCGCCCGCCGGCTGCAATACGAACGGCGGATAAAACCAGTCGCGGTAGATATCCGGGCGAAACAGCG
>JANNKX010000007.1:0-10699 GCA_031396505.1 Rhodobacterales bacterium | reverse complement strand
GTACGCCTTGTTCGCACTCGTCATCGGTCTGTTCTCGCGCTGGCCGGTCTATCACCACCTCGGCAACGACCAGGCGCTGATCAAGCTCAGCTTCAGCCACACCGGCAAGCCGGTCGGCGATTGCCAGGTGCAGAGCGCAGCCGAACTGGCCAAGCTGCCGCCGAACATGCGCGCGCCGGTATTTGCGGGCTTCGGGTTGGGCAAGCGCGCCGGGCGCGGCGCACCCAGTTTGCTCAAACGCCCGGCGCGCTTCTGCCGGGGTCAGGTTGCCCAACGATGGGCGCGGTCTGACATTTTTGTCGTCATGGCGCCAAGGGGCCAGCGTGCGAAGGGCATCGGCCAGGCTGTCGAAGATCTCTTCGTTAAGGCATTCGTCCGTTGCCCGGCAGGCGATGTTTGCATCAGCCACCTCGCGCACAGGGTAACCCCGATCAACAACCGGAGCGACCGCTTCGCGCTTGAACTCGTCCATAAATTTGCTTGCGGACATCGCCACCTCCTTGCTTCCAAAATTTCCATGCAAGGCATCTACAAATCTGCGGCCAATTCAATATTGCCATCGCTGCCTGCGGCGCTGCTGCGATCATTCCACCTCGCAGGATTACCAAGCCCTGCAAGCCCGACACCTCCGGGGTGGTTGCGCGCAACGAAGCCCTGCGCGCATCACGCCGCTTCGGTCGAACCATCTGGCGACGATAGAGCGGCTATCACCGCCGGAGCCGCGTCGAAACGAAGATGCACTGTTTGAAATTGCTGGGCCAACGTCTGGCCGCTCGTGACTTCGACCGTCAGGTCGCCGAGTTCCAGATCCATCTCGCCGTCCTCAACGGCTTCACCGCGCTCGGAATACCCGTCACTGAAGTCGTGGGACAAGTCTGTCCAGGGAAAGCGGAGGCCCGCCTGTAATCGGCTTTCTGCAACAAAGCCCGTCAAAACGCACCCCTGCACCGCAACCCCCGTTCACGATTCGCGTTATCGGTGAAAATCTCGAACGGATAGGCGTTATCAACGTGGATTTACGCGCTGTAACAAGACGTGTGTAAACCCCGCGCCACTCCCACCACTCGCCCCGCACCTTTCACATGCGACTCCAATCCGCCCATGCCTTCCACCCTGCCCATCCCCCGGTGGACCACCCACCCGCGCCAAACGGGCCCCCGATGGCTGCACCGCTCCGACCAACCCAGCCATGCCCGGTCCCTCTCGCGGCCCCAAACCACGCCGCACAAACCTTTCCAATTCCCTAAGACGCGGGCATAACCCGTTGAAATCCCACGCGTGACATGCTGTCCCACTGTGGGACGCCCGGCATCCACAAGATCGCCGACGTCAACCGCGCCCGATTTGCCGGAGGCTGCTTGGCGTTATTCACGCGGCCATGGCTTGAATTTCCTGCGCTGCGTAATGTCTGGGTGCGGCTTCTGCGGGCGGGGTGTTCCCATTGTGCGCGGGCAGGTCGAGCAGATGAACGCCACAGATCCAAGTGAACCTGCGAGGGGTTGTTGAACCGATCCACCCATTCATGGGTCGCGTATTCAACAGCCTCGAGGCTGCGCCACGGGCCACGGGGATGGACGACTTTGGCTTTGAACAGACCCGCCGATCGTGTCGGCCACGGTATTGTCATAGCTGCCGCCGACGCTGCCCACCGAGGGTCCGATACCTGCCTTGGCAAGGCGTTCGGTGTCTTTGATCAACAGGTGTCGCGATCCGAGTGATGCACCACCCCCGTGCCCTTGACCGGGCGGCATTCATGAACGGCCTGCTCGAGGGCATCGAGCACCCCTCACCTCACCTGCCGATCAAGGGCCTGCGCTTTCTGGACAGAAAATCGTTCGCGACGGCGTTCGCCTGCTTGCGCGGATCAGTGGCGTGCGCGGGCTCACCTCAGGATCTTGGCATGCAAGTCGCGAACCGTGTCTTCGGCAATCTCGGCGACCACCTTAACCTTGCCCCCGCGTTCGAAGATGCCCGCGCGCGCCCAGCAGTGATCGCTTCCATTGATGGATCATCGTCGGATGCACATCAGATTCGGCGGCCAAGTCCGCTAGCCTGCGCGCTCCCTTCACGACCTCCAGCGCGACCTGTGCCGTGAATACCGCTTCGTGGTTTCGGCGTTTTGACATGTTCGGATCGCATCATGCTTGGACACCGGCAAACGTCCGGTCATAGCTCCCGTCACTGTCCGATTTCCGGGGAGTAGTTCACCGTCTGGCATACAGCCTGCGCAGCAGCGGGATGTAGCGCAGGCTGCGCCGCGCCTCTTCCCGTAACCGTTCGGTATCGGCCGCGCGTCCTTCCGCCCGCACCGCATCCGCCTGCGCCCGCACCGCCGCGACCTCCGCGCGCCCAAGCAGCGGCGCTGGCGTCAGGTCATGCAAGTCCGCCACCTGTTCCTCCGATGCCGTCCAGCGGCGCGGCGCGAACCCGTAGTAGTGAAACCGCGCGTCCGCACGCGGCATCAGCGCAATGTCCGGCCGCTGTGCCGGGTTCATGAACCCCAGCAGCGGCATGTGCAGGCTTTCCGCCTCTGACAGCCACCCCGCGGCCCATGAAAACGTGCTGACCGACACCGCCAGATGCCGCGCCCGGCGCATTGCATCGAAATCGCCCATCACCCCTTGGCTCGCAATGAACCGCGCGTCCGGGAACGTGTCGCGCAGCAGTTGCGAATAGCTGTCGGTCCCCAACTGCCCCATGAAGACCGGCTTCAACCCGGTTTCGCGCAGCACCGCTGTGTAAAATCCCAACGGAATCGGCCCGTAATCCTTGTGCCGCGCCTTCAGAATTTCATCCGCCCGCACGTTCAGCAAAATCTCGTCCGGTCCCGCCGTCTCCACTGCCTGCGTCCCCAGCGGCAGCAATTTCCGGAACCGCGCCACATCCGCCCAGGCGTCGGCTTGCATGATGATGCCCGACAACCGCGCCAGCGGCATGTCACCTGACCGGATCAACTCTATGACTGCGCCAAGATCGGTATCATTCACCGCGATCTTTGGCAGAAACCACTGCTTGCGCCGATAGCCCCCCGCCCCCAGCCCCCAGGGTGGCAATGCGAAATTATGCAACGTCAATCCCGGCACCGCAAAGGCCAGCGTCTGCCCCGTGATCCATTGCAGGATATGGTTGCCCAACCGCCCATGCGGCCGCAAGATCAGACCGGGCATCATGTCGGCCCTGCTGCCGCGCGACCCGGCGCGTCACACACAGCATTCCCTTCGAACCGCAGCCGCAATAACCCGGCCATCAAGCGATCACGCAATGTTTCAAAAGTCTTAACAGCACCTTGTGGATAACTCCTTAATTATTTGTATTTAAAGGGAAATACCATAAAATTGACAGCCGTCAATTTTCACTCTCCCTGCACCCCTGTGGCGCTTTCTTCCCCCGCTTGCGCCTCGATCTCGCGCCAGCGCGCGACGTTGGCGTTATGCTCATCCAGCGTCTGTGCGAAGGCATGCCCGCCCGTGCCATCGGCCACGAAAAACAGATAATCGGTGCTGTCGGGGTTTAGTGCGGCCCGGATCGCGGCCCGCCCGGGATTGGCAATCGGCGTCGGTGGCAGCCCGTCGATGACATAAGTGTTGTATGGCGTCTCGCGGCGCAATTCGCTTTGCCGCAGACCCCGGCCAAGGATGCCCTCGCCGTTCGTGACCCCGTAAATCACCGTGGGGTCGGTCTGCAGTTTCATCCCCTGTTCCAGCCGGTTCACGAACACGCTTGCCACCTGCCCGCGCTCATCCGGCACGCCGGTTTCCTTTTCCACGATGGACGCCATAATCAACGCCTCTTGCGGTGTCTCATAGGGCACGATCCCCGCCCGGTTCGCCCATTCTTCGGCCAGCACCGCCGTCTGCCGTTCGACCATCAGGGCCACCAGCGCCGCCCGGTCGCCACCCTTTTCGACCGCATAGGTATTGGGTGCCATCGTCCCCTCGGCAGGCACGTCACCGGGATCGCCCGACATGAAATCTGCGCGTTTCAGGGCATCGATGATCTGCCAGCTTGTGGCACCTTCGGCAATGCTGATGTTAAACCGGATATCATCATCCGCCACCGCCTCTGCATATTCCGGCGGGACAGGATCGGTGCCCGGCACAAAGCGCAACAGTTCGACAAATTCACTGGTCGCAGGATCCAGTTCGCGCAAGACGATATCCGCTGTCGCGACCTGAATGCGGAAGTTGATCTCGCGCCCACAGGTTGACGCCCCCCCGGCTGTAACCACGTCAAGGATCGCGGCCATGCTGGAACCGGGTTCAATCAGATAGGAACCGAACTTCAGGTCCGCCGCGCGGCCGGCGTAATCCGCACCGATGCGAAAAACCCGCGCATCGCTGATCGCGCCGCGATTCTCCAGTGTCTGGCTCACTTCGCCAAGCGAAGCCCCGCTTTCAATCTGAACGCAGATCGCATTCGCAAGCGGCCCCGGCCCTGCAAACTCTTGCCGCCCCCAGGCCACAACCGCCGCCCCCGCCAGCAACAGCAGCACGAACAGCGTCAGCGCATTGGATGCAATAGATCGCCACATCAGCCCTTCACCCGCCCCATCACAAGGCTCGCGTTTGTTCCGCCAAAGCCGAATGAGTTTGACAGCGCCACATCAATCTTGCGCTTGACGGCTGCGTTGGCTGCAAGATTCAACTTTGGCGTCACCGCCGGATTGTCCAGATTGATCGTCGGCGGTGCGACCTGATCACCGATTGCGAGCACGCAGAAAATCGCCTCGACCGCACCTGCCGCACCCAGCAAATGCCCGATAGATGATTTTGTCGAACTCATCACCACCCCGGCCGCCGCATCGCCCATCAGCCGTTCCACCGCACCCAGCTCGATCGTATCGGCCATCGTTGATGTGCCATGCGCGTTGATATAATCCACATCGGCAGGCGTCTGTCCCGCCCGCTTGAGTGCCGCCGCCATCGACCGATAGCCCCCATCGCCATCCTCGCTTGGCGCCGTGATGTGATAGGCATCGCCTGAAAGACCGTATCCCAGCACCTCGGCGTAAATCTTTGCCCCGCGTGCGACGGCGTGTTCGTATTCTTCCAACACCACCGCCCCCGCACCCTCGCCCATCACGAACCCATCGCGGTCCGCGTCATAGGGGCGGCTGGCCTTGGTCGGATCATCGGCGCGTTTGGTGGACAGCGCCTTGCAGGCGTTGAACCCGGCGATGCCGATCTCGGAAATCGGGCTTTCCGCGCCGCCCGCGATCATTACATCCGCATCACCCCACTGAATCAACCGCGCGGCATCGCCGATCGCGTGCGCGCCGGTAGAACAGGCGGTCACCACCGCATGGTTCGGCCCCTTGTATCCAAACCGGATGCTCACCTGCCCCGAAATCAGGTTGATCAACGCACCGGGAATGAAAAACGGGCTGACCCGCTTTGGCCCGCGTTCCTTGATCAGCACGGCGGTTTCCGCAATCGACGTCAGCCCGCCGATCCCCGACCCCATCATCACGCCGGTGCGCAGCTTTTCGTCCTCGGACGGGTTTTCCCAGCCTGCATCGCGCACCGCCTGCACGGCCGCGGCCATGCCATAGATGATAAAGTCATCGACCTTGCGCTGGTCCTTGGGTTCCATCCAGTCATCGGGATTGAAGGTGCCATCCGTGCCATCGCCGCGCGGGATTTCGCAGGCGTATTGCGTGACCACCTGCGACGCATCAAACCGCGTGATCGGCCCTGCCCCTGATTGCCCGGCCAACAGGCGGGTCCAGGTTTCTTCCACCCCGCAGGCCAGTGGTGTTACCATGCCCATACCCGTCACAACAACCCGCCGCATGCCTTGCCTCCGCCTGATCCGTTGGTCCACGCTGATACAAGGTCCGTTCCGCGCACGCAACCAAACCGCTATGGCGACGGCGTCATCCGGTAAACCGCATCATTGTTTACTGACAAAAACCAGATCGCCCCATCCGGCCCTTCCACCACCGCGCGTACACGCCCGGTTTCGGGGGCTATGATCCGTTCCTCGGCAAAGCCGCCATCCGCATCCAGCCGCCCGATATAGTCGAACTTCAGACTGCCGACAAAGGCATCACCCGCCCATGCAGGCACCGCGCGGCCCGAATAGAACATCAACCCTGACGGCGCGATCGAGGGGTCCCAATAGATCACGGGCTGTTCCATCCCCGGCGTTTGCGTCCCGATGCCGATCTTCTGGCCGTTGTAGTTTTCACCATATGAAATGACTGGCCAGCCATAATTGCGCCCCGCCTGCACAAGGTTAAGCTCGTCCCCGCCTTTGGCGCCATGTTCAACAACCCACAATTGCCCCGATCCATCAAGCGCCGCCCCTTGCGGGTTGCGATGGCCCATCGAGAAAACGCCTGGCAACATGCCTATCTGCGCCGTTGCGGGGCTGCCATCACGGTTCAGGTGAATGACCTTGCCTTCGGCGCGCATCCCGTCCTGCGCCTGCAGCCCCTCAGGCCCCGTGCCGCGATCCCCGATGGTCAGAAAAATCGTGCCGTCCGCCCCTTCCACCAATCGCGATCCGAAATGCCGCCCGCCGCTGCCCCCTTCGGGTGAGGTGAATACCACCTGCAGGTTTTCCAGCCGCGTCCCGTCATCCGACAAACGTGCCCGTGCAGCCGCCGTGCCCGACCCCGCGCCCTGCGGTTGCGCAAAGCTGATCCACACTTCGCGCGTCGCCGCAAAATCGCGTGGCACCATCACATCAAGCAAGCCACCCTGCCCGTCCAGAGCCACCTCTGGCAGTCCTGCCACCGCCTGCCGCGTCGCGCCATCCGGGCCAAACAGCGTCAGCCGCCCTTCGCGTTCCGTGACCAGGAATGACGCGTCCGGCAAAAACCCGATCCCCCACGGCTCGATCAGACCACCCGCTATTTCCGTGATGACCATCGGCCCTGCAGACGTCGCCACCATCGTCGCCTGTGCGCCAAACGGCACCATCAGGGCAAGCGTCAGGGTGCACATGCGCATATTTCTCTCCTTTGCTGTTTGCCTACAGTTAGGCATTCCTGCCCCCTGCGCCAGTCACGTTCCCGCGTGTTTGCTGACGCCACGGCAGCCGTGATTGTCGCCAATATCCCTGCTTTTCTTTTGACGCAGGTGTCTTTAGGTTTGCGCGCAGGACCATGAACCAATGGATCCATTCAGGGAGACGACCAATGAAAAAACTGCTTCTGGCATCTGCTGCCGCAGCACTGATGGCGGGCACAGCTACCGCCGAAGAGATCAAACTCGGCGTGCTCATCGGCTTTACCGGCCCGATTGAATCGCTCACACCCGATATGGCTGCAGCGTCTGAACTCGCAGCCAAGGAAATCAACGATTCCGGCAAACTGCTTGACGGGTCGACCATCACCATCGTGCGCGCCGACAGCACCTGCGTTGACGCGGCCGCAGCAACCGCCGCCGCAGAACGCCTGATCACCGGCGATGGCGTCAAGGGCATCATCGGCGGCGACTGTTCGGGCGTGACCGGTGCCGTGCTGCAGGGTGTGGCCCGCCCCAACGGGGTTGCAATGATCTCGCCTTCCGCCACCTCGCCTGCGCTGACGACGGCCGAGGATGACGGTCTGTTCTTCCGCACCGCACCGTCTGATGCGCGCGAAGGCGAAGTGATGGCAGCAACGCTGGTGGAAAAAGGCATCACCTCCATCGCACTGACCTATACCAACAACGACTATGGCAAAGGCCTGTCAGATGCGATCGCAACCTCGTTCACCGCACTGGGTGGCACGGTCACGATCAACGCAGCCCATGAAGACGGCAAGGCCGATTATTCGGCCGAAGTCGCCGCTTTGGCCGCTGCAGGTGGCGATCTGCTGGTTGTTGCAGGCTATCTGGATCAGGGCGGCAAGGGCATCATCCAGGCCTCGCTCGATTCCGGTGCGTTCTCGACCTTCGGCCTGCCCGGCGGGATGATCGGTGAATCGTTGCCTGCCGCCATCGGCGACGGCCTGAACGGATCATGGGGCCAGATCGCAGGCTCCGACTCTGCCGGGGCCGAGACGTTTGCAACCATGGCAACCGCAGCGGGCTTCAATGGCACCGGGGCCTATGCGCCTGAATCCTACGATGCTGCGGCCTTGTTCGCGCTGGCCATGCAGGCTGCGAAATCGTCGAACTCCGCCGATTACGCCGCCAAGGTTCTGGAAGTGGCCAACGCACCGGGCGAGAAGATCTACCCCGGCGAGATTGCCAAGGGGCTGGAACTGCTGGCTGCGGGCACCGACATCGACTTTGAAGGCGCCACGGCCGTCGAACTGATCGGGCCGGGCGAAAGTGCCGGCCGCTATCGCCAGATCGAGGTCAAGGCGGGCGTCAACGAAACCGTCGGCTTCAAGTGATCGTGTCTCACGGTTGACAGACAGGCGCGGCCCGGGCACACCCCGGGCCGCTGCCAATTCGACGCACCTCCGGCCAAACGGGGGGCACCAACAGGGGTAACGGAATGATCGTCGTCGACGACCTGCATCGCCATTTCGGCGGCTTTCATGCCGTTGACGGGGCCAGCCTGACCATTGAAACGGGCTCGATCACCGGGCTGATCGGCCCCAATGGCGCGGGCAAGACGACGCTGTTCAACGTCATCGCAGGCCGCCTGCCACCCACATCGGGCCGCGTGCATATGGACGGCGAAGATATCACCGGCCTGCCCCCCCATACGCTGTTCGCCAAGGGTCTTTTGCGCACCTTCCAGATCGCCCACGAATTCGGCTCCATGACGGTGCGCGAAAACCTGATGATGGTGCCCGCGGGCCAGTCCGGCGAAAGCCTGTGGAACGCCTGGTTCCGCAGGGGCGCCGTCGCGACCGAGGAACGCCGCATCGGTGAGAAGGCCGATGAGGTGCTGGATTTCCTGACCATCTCGCATCTTGCCGATCAGAAGGCATCCCAGATTTCGGGCGGGCAGAAGAAACTGCTGGAGCTTGGCCGCACCATGATGGTAGATGCCAAGATCGTCTTTCTGGACGAGGTGGGGGCGGGCGTGAACCGCACCCTGCTGAACACCATCGGCGACGCCATCATTCGCCTGAACAAGGAACGCGGCTATACCTTCTGTGTCATCGAGCACGACATGGATTTCATCTCTCGCCTGTGCAATCCGGTCATCGTGATGGCCGAAGGCCGCGTCCTTGCCACAGGGACTGCCGATCAGGTCAAGAACGACGAACGCGTGATCGAGGCGTATCTGGGTACGGGTTTGAAGAACAAGGTGGTCGCCCATGGCTGATCCCTACCTGATCGGCGACACCATGACCGGCGGCTATGGCGGGGCCGATATCCTGCATGGCTGCACGATTGCGGTTGAGAAGGGCGAGATTGCCGTGATCGTCGGCCCCAATGGCGCGGGCAAATCCACCGCGATGAAGGCCGTGTTCGGTATGTTGCCCCTGCGTGAAGGCCATGTGCGGCTGGACGGCGAGGATATCACAAAGCTGACCCCGCAGGCGCGGGTGGCCAAGGGCATGGCCTTTGTGCCGCAGACATCGAACATCTTCACCTCGATGACGGTCGAAGAGAACCTTGAAATGGGGGCCTTTCTGCGCCGCGACGACATTCAGGTCACCATTGCGCAGATTTACGACCTGTTCCCGATCCTGAAACAAAAACGCTATCAGCAGGCGGGCGAGTTATCCGGCGGCCAGCGCCAGCAGGTTGCCGTGGGCCGCGCCCTGATGACCCAGCCAAAGGTTCTGATGCTGGATGAACCCACGGCAGGCGTGTCGCCCATCGTGATGGACGAACTTTTCGACCGCATCATCGAAATTGCCCGCTCCGGCATTTCCATCCTGATGGTCGAACAAAACGCACGCCAAGCGCTGCAGATCGCCGACAAAGGCTATGTCCTCGTGCAAGGCCGCAACCGTTTCACCGACACCGGCAAGGCCCTGATGGCCGACCCCGAAGTCCGCCGTAGTTTCTTGGGGGGATGAACACGATGAGAACGCCAATTTTGGCGATGACCCTGCTGTTCTCTTGGATGACGGCGCTCCCGCTCAGCGCGCAGCCAATTGACATATCCTGCACAGCAGACTTGCTGTGCGACGGCTCGGGCGAATGCCGAACTGTTGATGACCCCAGCCTCGTGTTTCGCATCACAGGAACGCAAGCCTCAAGCGGAATAAGGTCTCCACGGCTGAAAGGACCGGACTTTGACATTCGCTTGTCGGATGTGGCAAAAGAACGGGGTTACTTTTCAACTTATGCAGGCTTTACAAATGATTACAGCAGCATCCTTTTTTCGTTGCACGTTACCGGCTTTATCCTGACACAACACGGCGTATGGCCCAGCGACCCGAACGCAAATGGCGAATTCTATGAGGGTTCCCCGAGTGCACGCACATATTACGGCGGTTGCACTGGGCTATCCGAGGACGAAAATTAATGGACATCCTCAACGCCCTCATCGTCTTCCTCAACTTCGTCTTCGTCCCCGGCGTTGCTTATGGCGCCCAACTCGCCCTCGGTGCCCTCGGCATCACGCTGATCTATTCCATCCTGCGCTTCTCGAACTTCGCCCACGGCGATACGATGGCCTTTGGCACCATGATCACCATCTTCTTCACCTGGTGGTTTCAGTCCATGGGCATCGGCATCGCCCCCCTGCCCACAGCGCTTCTCGCCCTGCCCATCGGCATTGCCGCCACCGCCCTGCTGGTGTTGGGGACAGATTTCGCGGTCTACCGCTTTTATCGCAAACAGCGCGCGAAACC
>JANNKX010000394.1:0-2231 GCA_031396505.1 Rhodobacterales bacterium | reverse complement strand
GATATGGTCGACATAGGTCAGGTCGGGCATGTCGGCGGGGTTGTGCAGATCGCGCACCTCGCCGTCTTTCATGTGCAGATGGAACACGACCGAGGGTGCTGTGGTGATGAGATCAAGGTTGTAATCACGCTCCAGCCGGTCGCGGATCACCTCGAGGTGCAACAGGCCGAGGAAACCGCAGCGGAAGCCGAAGCCGAGGGCGGCGGAGGTTTCCATTTCGGACGAGAAGGAGGCGTCGTTGAGCGACAGTTTCTCGATGGCGTCGCGCAGGTTTTCGAAATCGGCGGCATCGACGGGGAAGAGGCCGCAGAACACCACGGGCTGGGCGGGTTTGAAACCCGGCAGGGGGGTGTCGCAGCCCCGGCGTTCATGGGTGATGGTGTCGCCGACGCGGGTGTCGCGGACCTGTTTGATGGAGGCGGTGAAGATGCCGATCTCGCCCGGCCCCAGTTCGGCAATGTCGACCATCTGGGGTTTCAGAACCGACAGCTTGTCGATGCCATAAACCGCGTTGGTCTGCATCATGCGGACGCGGTCGCCCTTTTTCATGACGCCGTCCATGACGCGGACCATGACGACAACACCCAGATAGGCGTCATACCAGCTGTCCACCAGCATCGCTTTCAGGGGGGCGTCGCGGTCACCTTTGGGGGCGGGAAGGCGGGTCACGATGGCCTCCAGCACATCAGGGATGCCCAACCCGGACTTGGCAGAGATCATGATGGCGTCAGATGCATCAAGGCCGATAACGTCTTCGATCTGCTGCTGAACGCGTTCGGGTTCGGCGGCGGGCAGGTCGATCTTGTTCAGGACCGGCACGATTTCGTGGCCCGCATCGAGCGCCTGATAAACGTTGGCAAGGGTCTGTGCCTCGACGCCCTGCGAGGCATCGACCACCAGAAGCGAGCCTTCAACGGCGCGCATGCTGCGGCTAACCTCATAGGCGAAGTCGACATGGCCGGGGGTGTCGATGAGGTTCAGAATGTAGGTGCGGCCGTCCTTGGCAGGATATTCGATCCGCACCGTGTTGGCCTTGATCGTGATGCCGCGTTCGCGTTCGATATCCATACTGTCCAGCATCTGCGCTTTCATGTCGCGCGCAGCCACTGTCCCGGTCATCTGGATGAGCCGGTCGGCGAGGGTGGATTTACCGTGATCGATGTGGGCCACGATGGAGAAATTGCGGATGAGATCAAGCTGTGTCATCCGGGGGATATAGCGGGTTGGTGGCGGGCCGGGAAGAGGCGGTTTTTACGCGGCTTTTGCAGCCCGCGCCGCCACGGTGACGGCGCGGGGCACGCTATCAGTGCATGTGTTCGGGCAGCGCCTTGATCTGGTCCTTGGTCCAGGCGGTGGTGGCGTGCACAGAGCCGTCTTCATCGCGCATGAAGTGCAGATCGGTCACGTCCATCGCAACAGGTTTTGCGCCGATACCAAGGAAACCGCCGACATCGATGATGACTTGTGTAGTCGCACCCATGTTGTGGACATGGGCCACGGTGCCGATCTTTTCATCGAGCGGTCCGTAGACGACGGCATCCATCAGATTGGCTTCGTTCAATTCGAAAGCCGCGAGCGGCGTGTGGGTGGTGTGGTCCATTTTCATGATCTCCTGTTCAGAAGGGAAAGCCGTGTGGCCTGACACATGAACGCGGCGGGGGGGGATGCGTTCCGCCCCATGCCAGATGCGGCGTGCACCAGACATGCGGTATCGGCGGAAATCCACCTCACGATGCTGTGGATTGAAAATCTTTGCCCGAATCGTTATACTTGACCCACAAAATGATCCGGGGCGGGAAAACCGACCTTGGGCTGGAACGAGGCAGAGACAGATCATGAGCTTGACAGTACGGGCGGCCGCAGCCGCCATTGCCCTGTGTATTGGCGTATCCACAGCATCGGCGGGGGCCATCGAGCGGGCGTGTAACGGTTCGAACCGCGATGCGGCAAACCGTTCGGTTTGTGCCTGCATTCAATCGGTTGCGGACCAAAGCCTGAATTCAACGGACCAGCGCCGCGCGGCCAAGTTTTTCAACGACCCTGACCGCGCGCAAGAGACGCGGGTGTCTGACACCTCGCGCGACGAGGCGTTCTGGCAACGCTATGTGGCCTTTGGCCAGCAGGCCGAAGCCTATTGCGCAGGATAACGACTGCACCTGAAGAATGAACGCGGCAGGGCGACTCTGCCGCGCTGGCTTTATTCGACGGGCACTGCGGGCTGCCCGTGGGTG
>JANNKX010000381.1:0-7139 GCA_031396505.1 Rhodobacterales bacterium | reverse complement strand
GGTGTGTCTGGACGGGGGGTGAGGTATTTCATGGGGTTGGGGAGGGGCGTGAACCGGGGGGAAAGGTTTGGCAGCGATAAGGCTGCGTCGGAGTTGTTGATCAGCAAGCCGTGCGTGGACAAGCCTTTTCTGAACAAGGCGCTGTTGCGACCGTTCTTCATGTTGCCGCCGCTTTGGCGTTTCGACGAGGATCGGCGATCTGTGGATGCGTGAAAGGGTACGACTTGGAACCAGCGGGAAGCTTTCAACAGATGATGGGCGTGATAGGCGCGCTTCTCGTGCTCTGGGTTAAAATCGAGCGGGCCGTCCGGGAAGAAGTGTTGCGCGCGCATGGCGGCACTCTTCCGAAATCGGCGCATGGGATTGCCGGGGTGTTGGACTGTTGGCAAAGGGCTGTTGTCCGGGCGCACGAAAACCAGCCATTTCGGGCGGCCCTAGCGTCGCGGCTGCGCGTAAAGTTGCAAGCGGCGCTGAATATTCGCAACGGGATTTGCCACGGTGTAGACGGCATTTCCGCCGCGCACGGGGAAAAGCCGGGAACGCTGAGATGGACCATTCGTGAAGCCAAGCACAGCATCACGTGGGAGGAGTTGCAGATCCTTTTCGCATGGCTGTCGAAGGTGCCGGGTGCCCTTGATATGATTGCGCATGGCGACCAGTCGCCTTACGGTCGGATGATCGACGGTCCCGAGAACCGCGAATGGTGGGTCGCGGAATACGGGGTCGATCTTGCGCAGTGATAAATTACCCAAGCCCTTGATGCAGGTCGGCGACGCGACCAACTGTTCGGATCGCGCATAGGCCTTTGCGGGGGTGACAGAGGCGGGCTGAAGCCCGAGCTATTTTACTTCGCCGATTCGGGGCTGGCCCCGATTTACCCTGTTACCGCACCGGCGCGCGGTATTTCATCCGGCGCACCGATCCGGTCTTGGAGCGCATCAGGATCGTCTCCGTCTCGATCCAGCCGGGTTCCTGCCGGATGCCTTGCAGGATAGACCCCTGGGTCACGCCGGTGGCGGCAAAGATGACGTCGCCGGTCACCAGATCATCGCGGGTGTAGATGCGGTTCAGATCGGTGATGCCCGCGCGGCGCGCGCGCGCGCGTTCATCGTCAGTGCGAAATAGCAACTGTCCGTAAATCTGCCCGCCCATGCATTTCAACGCCGCCGCTGCCAGCACGCCTTCGGGCGCGCCGCCGGACCCCATGTACATGTCGATGCCCGTCACCGCCGATTCCGCGCAGTGAATGATGCCTGCGACATCGCCGTCGGTAATCAGGCGGATCGCGGCCCCGGTCGCGCGGACCTCGGCGATCATCGCCTCGTGCCGGGGGCGTTCAAGGATGCAGACAGTGATATCGCGCGCCGTGCCGCCCTTGGCCTTTGCGAGTGCGTGCACACGTTCGGCAGGCGACATGGCAAGCGTCACGGTGCCATGCGCATAGTGCGGCCCGATTGCCAGCTTTTCCATATAGACGTCGGGCGCATGCAGCAGGGTGCCGCGCGGGGCCATCGCGATCACGGTCAGGGCATTGGGCATGTCCTTCGCCGTCAGCGTGGTGCCCTCCAGCGGATCAAGCGCGATGTCGACGGCGGGGCCATTGCCGGTGCCGACCTCTTCGCCGATATACAGCATCGGGGCCTCGTCGCGTTCGCCTTCGCCGATCACGACGGTGCCTGCAATATCCAGCAGGTTGAGCTGTTCGCGCATGGCGTTGACGGCGGCCTGATCGGCGGCCTTTTCATCGCCGCGCCCGATCAGCGCGGCAGAGGCGATGGCCGCCGCCTCCGACACGCGGGCAAGACCCAATGACAGCAGACGATCGTTGAATTCGGCTTGGTTGGTCATGCTGTCCCTATGTGTTTCGTCAGCGCATAGCGACAGATGCGCAGCGCGGCAAGGCTGGTCACGCTAACAGCGGGTCATCTTCAATCTGATTCAGGTTGAAGGTGATCCAAGACAAGAACCACCTGTGAATGCCCGCGTGTCCTGCGCAATCGGCTGAACCCGATGGCGCACGACACGCTTTAACGGGGCATCAGACCTCTTCGATGCGGATCGCCACGGGCGCACCGACGAGAACGCCCGTCGTGGCAAAGCGGCCAATCGCGTGGGCAATGTCATCGCGCGTCGCCTTATGCGTTACGATCAGGACGGGGGCTTGGGTGCCCTCATGGCCATATTGGTGCATGCGGTCGATGGAAATGCCCGAATCCCCAAGACAAGTCGCGATCTTGGCAAGCGCACCCGGTTTATCCAGCAGTGTCATGCGTAGGTAGTGCGGCGCGGGGGCCGTGGTTGCGGCGGGCACGGGCACGGCAAGCTGTGTGGCCGGGATGCCGAAGGTCGGGATGCGAAGGCCGCGGGCAAGGTCGATCACATCGCCCATGACGGCGCTGGCGGTAGGCCCCTCACCCGCGCCGGGGCCGCGCAGCACGATCTGGCCGACACTGTCGCCTTCCAGCACGACCATATTCGTGCCGCCCTGCAATTGGCCCAGCGGGCTGTCGGCGGGCACAAGGCAGGGCGTCATGCGCTGCTCAAGCCCACGGCCCGTCATCTGTGCGACGCCCAGCAGTTTGATCTTGTAGCCCATGTCGGCGGCAAGGCGGATGTCGTCGATACTGACCTGACCGATGCCTTCGAGTTCCACCGTATCAAAGCTGACGCGCGTGCCGAATGCGATGGCCGCGAGCAGCGACAGCTTGTGCCCGGCATCAATGCCGCCGACGTCCAGATTGGGATCAGCCTCCAGATAGCCGAGCTGGCGGGCCTCTTCGAAGACCTGATCATAAGGCAGGCCTGCGCTTTGCATCCGCGTCAGGATATAGTTGCAGGTGCCGTTCATCACGCCCATTACCCGGCGGATGGCATTGCCTGCCAATCCTTCGGTCAGTGCCTTGATCACCGGGATCCCGCCCGCCACGGCGGCCTCGAACCGGATGGCGCAACCCTTTGCCTCGGCGGCAAGGGCAAGGGCATGGCCGTGATGCGCGAGCAACGCCTTGTTGGCGGTGACCACATCTTTGCCCGCCGCAATTGCGGCTTCGGTTGCGGCGCGCGCGGGGCCTTCGTGGCCGCCCATCACCTCGATGAACACATCGACGTCGTCACGCATGGCCAATGCCACGGGGTCGGTTTCCCATGCAAAACCCGACAGGTCTGCATCACGGTTCTTGCTGCGGTCGCGGGCGGATACGGCGGTGATGATCACGGCGCGCCCGCAGCGTGCGGCAATCAGATCGGCGTGCCGTTGCACGATCTTGACCACGCCGATGCCCACGGTGCCCAAACCGGCAATGCCAAGGCGCAAGGGGGCAGGGCGGGCGGATGGGGCGGGCATGGCATTCTCCGGACAGGGCTGACCGCGACGTGTTAGCGGGTTCGAGGCGGCGGCACAACATCGTGCCCGCGCGGCAGGTCCGCAATGCAAAAGGCCCCGCACAAGTGGTGCAGGGCCTTTCCGTCAATGGGGGCCGTTGTTACTGTGTCAGGCGCAGCTGGCTGATCTGGGCCGCGATTGCGCTGAAGGCAGTGCTGATGTCCAGACCGTTCGCCTCATAGTACTGCGCGATCGTGCTTGAACAGTTGCGGATCTGCGTCTGCCCGTTTGCCGGTGCCTCGAACGCGATGCCGTAGACGATCACGTTGTTGTCGCGGGCCAGCGAACAGGATTGTTGCAGGCTGCTGTTCATGTCCGAAACCGGCGAGTAGGTATCGGTGAAATCAGCCATTTTGGCGTTGAAGATGGCGTTGCGGGTGGCGTCGGTGCCAAGTGCGCGGGCATACAGCTGCCAGGCCACCCACGACATGCGCTGGTTCTGCCACACACCAACCCAGGATTGTTGAACGGCCGCACCGGTATTGGCGACATCACCTGTCCAGGGTCCCGCGCGCCACTCGTTACGATGCGGCACCCAATATTCATTGCTGCCGGCGGCGGTCGGGCGGCCTGTGACATGGCGGATCGAATAGTTGCCATCCGTGCCGCGATAGATGCCGGAATCTGGCGTCTCGCCACGGAAGGCGGGTGCCGTGATGCGGTGGGTCACATGTTCGCCATCCGTCATCAGGACGATGACCTTCAATGTATCTTCCGCATCATAGGCGCGCGGGCGGCCCGAGAAGACGGCTGGCACATGACCCTCGGTGATCAGGTCAGAGATGACAGGCTGCATTCCGGGATCAACAAGGTTGAGGCCCCATTTCATGCCCAGCGTGATCGAGGTGTTGCCCGCTGCATACAGCGCATCAATGCGTGCCTTCAGCGCATTTGCGTCCGATGACGGCGGGAAAATGACGTTCTGTGTCAAGGCGCCGGTGGCGGCGTTGCCGTTGCGCGGGTTGCAGAATTGGAAGGCGTTATTGCCACCGGCATTGCCTGTCGCACCATAGGCGGTATAGGTGTTGCCGCCCGCTGTGCCCGTGGCGGTGTCGGCATAAATCGCGCGCGGGATCGGGGCCGTGGTCGAGATACCGGGGACCGAAAACATGCCGGGCGTAAATTCAAGGCAGTTGGCATTGGCCACTGTCACCGGCCCGACGGCGTTGAATTTTTCCATCAGGTAATCGGGCATGTTGACCTGCGCATTGTATGGCACAAGCGCGATCGACACCCGGTTATCTTGATTGTTGGCTGTCACCGTGTCGATGAAGTCAGACGCCGCCACCTTGAGGTTGGTAATCTTTGCCCCGTTCATCGACCCTGACACGTCAAGAACCAGCACGATTTCAATGTCGGTGACGCTTTGCACGGCGGACGCGGCGGCGGGGGCCGGAAAGGTTTCATGCCCGATCAGGGGGGCAAAGATGTTGTCTTGTTGCGCAAGGGCCGTGACGCTGACGACGCGTTCGCCGTCAACCTCTGTCACGGACACGTCTTGCAGGTATTCGGTGAAGCCCGCCTTTTCCACATAGTCGCGGCAAACCTCTTCGGGGTCCAGCGTCTGGCGAATTGCGGCGGCGGCAAGGACGCAACGGTCCAGCGTCTGCTGCAAGGCCGTGCGCTTTTGTTCGACCCGCATCAGATCGACGGCCAGACCGCCGACCATCACCATCAGCGAAAACAAGATCACGCTGAACATGGCAATGTTGCCGTCTTCCTTCCGCAAGAATCGTGCAAGGCAGGCGCGCAGGGCAAGGGGAAATGACGGGTGCATTTGCGGTCTCCGGGGGTCGGCAAAAAGATGGTCAATCAAAGGCGAAACATGTTCAAATCATGTCATTGGAAAAGCAAAGCAAGCCATTTAAGGCAAGATTAAGGCAGTTTTGGTCCCATCCCGGACAAATTCGACATCGCCGGAAACAGTGCGGATAAAGGCATCGCATTGTGGTGAAAAACGCATAAAAAGCGTAATAAATTCAAAGGGAAATCTGACTGAATTGGGGCAGGTGGGGTGGCGGAAACAGCCGATTCGGGGGCTGTTTCAGGCGTCGCCGCGCGCGATTGCTGCGGCAAGGCGGGCGCGGGTGTCGGGATCAAGAACCGGCGCGCGCATCAGGGCACCGCGCGCACGAAGCCGCGCTGCGCGCGCCGTCAGCGCGTCCGCGATCGCGGCGGTTGCAACAGGTGCATCGACGCGGGCAAGCAGGGTATCAATCGGCAACAGGGGTGGCGGCGGGGCCGTGCTGTTGCGCGACAACGGCCCGTTGGGCAAAGGCGCGCAAGCAAACAATGTCGCTGCACACAGGCTGAGGACAATGGGGGCAATCCGACGGTCACGCATGACGGCAAGAATAGGCGGTGGCGGCGGGTGTGCGCAAGGGTTGCCAGACCGGTCAGGCACGGCGCAATGAAAATGCCCCAAAGCGCAGGCTTTGGGGCACACAGGGTCAGCGTTGCGTCTGGCGGATCAACCGGTGCATTGGGCGGCGGTCATCCCAACAAGGCACAGCGGATTGAACCGCGCAGGCGTTGGTGTGAACTTGGTCAGGGTCATCGGGCCGACGCCCACGGTATCCATGAACACCACATTCAGGCGCGGTTCATAATCCACCCATGTTTCGGTCAGGATGCCGTATTCCGTATCGTCCATGATTGGAATCTGGTCCGCAAGGTCCTGCAGTGTCGTGGTCGTCAGTTGCGGGCGTTCGCTGTCGGGCGACCGCGACCACAACACTTCAAAGCGGTTGTTCGCCGCGACCCAGCGATATGACGTGACGCGCACATCGGCGGATTGATTGGAATCCAGCATATAGCTCACCAGGTCATTCCACTGGTTCACCGATGCGACCGGCATCGGCGCCTGCTGTCGGCTCAGCGTATCTGCCAGCGCATAGGTCGCCTTTTCCAGACGGTTGATGCTGCGATACGCATCCCAATAGACAATCATCGCCATCAGCGCCCAAAGCAGCAAAGGCAGCATGATCACCGTTTCAAGGATGAACGACCCACCCTCTTCGTTGCGCGCAAAGCGTTTGATCTTGTGTGAAAGCCTGCTCATTCTTTCGGTCCTTACGACGGTTCATTCACGAAGGTAGAGGTGGCAACCAATCCGTATTCCCCATAGCCGGGGTTGTTATCGACAAGGCCTTCGCCCAAACCGATGAAGGCGCTGTCATCGCCAAGGCCCAAGGTCGGGAAAATGGCCCGCTGCAGGACGCAGACACGCACCAGCATCAATTCGTTCTGCGACCCCGCATCGAAGGTTTCCGGAATCTGGATCGCCACGTCGCGGTCCTGACAGTCGGTGGCGGCAGCGGGCATCGCCCAAGTGACCTGGCTGACCGGCTGCAATTCGATCCGGATGGAGTCGGCGCAGTTATTGACGATAACCGTGCGGCTGCAGATTTCGGCCTTCAACAGGTCCGAGTCGGGGTTCGGATAGTTGCCCAAGCGCAATTCGCGCATGGTCAGGTCAGTGGCGCGTTCCAGCAGAATGGACCGCATCATCAGAAGGCCAGCCTCGAACGACATCATGAATATCGAAAACAGGATCGGCAGCACGATGCAGAATTCCACCGTGGCGTTCCCGTCCTCGCGCCCGAAGGCGCGAGCGGTTCGTGTGAAACGCGTGATCATTGGGTCAACCTCAACTGGCTGATCTGCGCGGCAATCGATCGGAACGCGGTGGTGATACTGGTCCCGGATGCCTCGTAGTATTGGCCATCCGTTGTTGAACAGTTGCGGATCTGCGTCT
>JANNKX010000361.1:0-4003 GCA_031396505.1 Rhodobacterales bacterium | reverse complement strand
GGTGCAGGTACCTGCGGCGCCGTATCGCAACCCCAACAACTACGTGCGCTATTCCGGGCGGTTGGCTGAGGCTTTGGCCAAGACCGAGCCGAACGGGGCGATCTGGGCGAACCAGTTTGACAATGTGGCGAACCGGCAGGCGCATGTGGAAACGACGGGGCCGGAAATCTGGGAACAGACGGGCGGCCGCGTGGACGGGTTTATCTGCGCTGTGGGGTCGGGGGGGACGCTGGCGGGGGTCGCGATTGCCTTGCAGGGGAAGGGCGTGAAGATGGGGCTGGCCGATCCGGAAGGGGCGGCGCTGCACAGCTTTTACACGACGGGTGCGTTGGAAAGCCCGGGATCGTCGATCACCGAAGGGATCGGGCAGGGGCGGATCACGGCGAACCTTGAAGGGTTGACGCCTGATTTCAGCTATCGCATCCCGGATGCGGAGGCGCTGCCGATCGTGTTTGATCTGCTGGCGGATGAGGGCATCTGCATGGGGGGCAGCACGGGGATCAACATCGCGGGTGCGATGCGGATGGCGCGTGACATGGGGCCGGGCAAAACGATTGTGACGATCCTGTGCGATTATGGCAGCCGGTATCAGTCAAAACTGTATAACCCGCAGTTCCTGAAGGAAAAGGGCTTGCCTGTGCCGGACTGGCTGGACCGGGCGCCGCGGGTGATACCGACCGTATTCGAGGACGCATGACAGGCCTGTGGCGCAGCCTGGTACTGGTTTTCGGGATTGCGCTTTCCGGGACGGCTGTCGCGCAAACCACCGGTGATCCGGTCGAAACGCCGCCCGTTGAACAGACCGCGCCCACCGATATCGGTGGCGCACCCAAAGGCACGGCTGCGGGCAGCACAACAGCGCCTTCGCGCACGATCCGCATTATTCGAACGCCCGCACTGGATTATGGCGCGTGGAACGAGGTTGCCCTTCAGGCCGAGAATCTGACATCAGACGATGCGTCAACGCCTGAGGCGCTGGAGGCGGTGCGAACGGCGGTGTTTGACTGGCGCGAACGTCTGTTGGTGGCGCAGAACACCAATGCCACGCGCATCGAAACGGTACGGACGCAGTTGGATGCCTTGGGCCCGGTTCCGGCCGAAGGGGCGGAAAGTGCGCCGGAAATTGCCGCGCGCCGGGCCGAACTGACCGACCAGCTGACGCTGTTGCAAGCGCCGGGTCTGGTCGCACAAGAGGCGTACCGCCGGGCCGATGGCCTGATTGCCGAGATCGACCGTACCCTGCGGGACCGTGAGGCGGATGAGCTGTTGAAGCTGTGGCCGATGCCGATTAATCCGGCCAACTGGCCATCGGCACTGGGGGCGCTGCGCGATATTGCCGTGACGCTTTATGATGAAACCCGCGTCGCCGTGCGCTGGCCGTCGAACCGTGTTGCGCTGGGCAACAACCTGCCCTTGATCCTGCTGTATCTGGGACTGGCGCTTGGCCTGTTGTGGCGCGGGCGCGACGTGATCGACAGGCTGGTTGCGCGCCTGCAGGCGGTCGGTCCGCGCCGTGCCCACCGGCTTTGGGAAACGCTCGCCTCGCTTGGGCAGATCATCGTGCCGATCCTTGGGGTTGTTGCCCTGACAAAGGCGTTGCAACTGACTGGCATGATCGGGGCTTTGGGGGGTGATGTCGTCGCCGCACTGCCCGGTATCGGCGTCGGCCTGTTTGTTGCGGTCTGGCTGGGGGGGCGGCTGTTCCCTGTTGCCGAACGCAACGATGCCATTCTGGTGCTGGCACCAGAACGCCGCGCCGAAGGCCGCGTGCTGGCCGGATCATTCGGTATTCTGCTGGCGGCGGAAATGCTGCGCCGCACCAGCCTGAACCGTCTTGGCAGCGACGAGGCCGCCGTCGCCGTATTGTCCTTTCCCATTCTGATCATTGCCGGCTTGCTGCTGCTGCGGATGGGTCGGCTGTTGCGCAAGCAAACCATGGTCAACGCCACCGACCCGACGACGCCCAGTTATCGCGGCCGCGTCCTTGGCCTGATCGGGCAAGCGGCCATCGCGATTGCGCTGTTGGCAATGGTCCTTGCTGCGGTTGGCTATGTCTCGGCGGCGGGCGCGTTGATTTTTCCTGCAATTCTGTCGCTTGCGCTGGTCGGCGGACTTTTCCTGCTGCAACAACTTGTTGGCGACGTCTATGCCGCTGCAGCCGGTGATGACGAGGCCAGCCAGCAATCGCTGATCCCTGTCCTGATCGGCTTTGCCCTGACACTGACCATGCTGCCCGTGCTGGCCCTGATCTGGGGCGCGCGCATGTCCGATATCACCGAAATGTGGACCCGGTTCCGCGAAGGATTTCAACTTGGTGAGACCATCATTTCGCCCACCGATTTTCTGGTGTTTGCCGTCGTGTTTGGCATCGGATATGCGCTTACCCGTCTGTTTCAAGGCGGCCTGAAATCAAGCATTCTGCCGAAAACAAGTCTGGATCGCGGTGGACAGAATGCGATTTCGGTCGGTTTTGGCTATGTCGGTATCTTTCTGTCGGCCTTGGGTGCGATCAATGCCGCCGGGCTCGATCTGTCGGGTCTTGCGATTGTTGCGGGGGCCCTGTCCGTTGGTATCGGCTTTGGTCTGCAGACCATCGTGTCAAATTTTGTGTCCGGCATCATCCTGCTGATCGAACGTCCCATCAGCGAAGGCGACTGGATCGAGGTCGGCACCGTACAGGGGATCGTCAAGGGGATTTCAGTCCGGTCCACGCGCATTCAGACGTTTGACCGCAATGACGTCATTGTGCCGAATTCGGACCTGATCACCGGCCGCGTGACAAACTGGACGCGCTTTAACCTGACAGGGCGCCTGATTGTTCCGGTGTCGGTGCGCATTCTGACGGATACGCGTCGCGTTGAAAGGATTTTGCAAGACATCGCCGAGGCGCAACCCCTTGCCGTCCTGAACCCCGCCCCGATGGTGGTGTTTACCGGCTTCGGGCTTGATGTCATGCATTTTGAAATCCGCGTCGTGTTGCGCGATGTCAACTTTCTGGTGCCCGTGAGATCCGAGATTAACCACGCGATTGCGGAAAGTTTTGCCGCAGCCGGGATTGAATTTTCGATCGCGCATCATGATTTGCGCCAAAGGCTGGACGAACGCGACGCCCTGCATGCCGCCGAAAGTGGTCTGATCATCAACGACCCGGACCCCTTGCCACGCAGCCTGAAGGAAATCTCCACGTGACCGAGTTGCTGTTTCAATCCGACCCCTACCTTGCCGAAGCGGAGGCAACAGTGATTGCGCATTCAGACGAGGGTGCAATCGTGCTGGACCGGACAATATTCTATCCCACCGGTGGCGGACAGCCCGGTGATTCCGGCTGGCTGACCTGGGCCGGCGTTCGCCTCGCGATCGCCACTGCCGTCAAGACGGCTGGTGGCGGTGTCGGTTTGGTGGCCGCGGAACCGGCCGGAATGCCAGCGGTTGGCACGGTGGTAAAACAGCATCTGGATTGGAATCGCAGGCATCGGCACATGCGGGTACATACGGCCTTGCATCTGCTGTCGGTCGTTGTTCCGCTGCCTGTTACTGGTGGACAGATTGGTCCCGACCGGGGGCGGCTGGACTTTGACATGCCAGACCCACCTACCGATATGGCCGTGGTTGAGGCGGCCTTGAACGCGCTGATCGATCGCGACCTGCCGGTCAACCAAAGCTGGATCAGCGATGCTGACCTTGCCGCCAACCCCGGTCTGGTCAAAACCATGTCGGTGCGCCCGCCTGTGGGGCAGGGTCGGGTCCGGCTGATCGGGATCGGAACGGGGCGGGATCAGGTTGATCTGCAGCCATGTGGCGGAACACATGTGGCACGCACGGCCGAGGTGGGCCGGATCGCGATCGGCAAGGTCGAAAAGAAGGGCCGCCAGAACCGCCGGATCAGCATCACGCTGGTGTAACGCGACCCCCTTGCAAGCCCCCCCACCTTGACGCTAAAAGCGCGCAACGGATCGGTGGCCGAGTGGTCGAAGGCGCACGCCTGGAAAGTGTGTAGGCGGGG
>JANNKX010000311.1:0-11959 GCA_031396505.1 Rhodobacterales bacterium | reverse complement strand
TTGCGGGTGATACCGTGACGGCGGGGGCTGCGGCACTGGATGCGCATGTGGCACGCCGCGCCGCTGATGCCGGGCTGGATCTGACGTTTTTGCGCACCATTCCGGGCAGCGTTGGTGGGGCCGTGCGCATGAACGCGGGGTGTTATGGCGCCTATGTCGCCGACTATCTTGTCGATGTGCGGATTGTCCTGCGGGATGGCAGGGTGGCGACGGTGCCTGCCGCCGACCTGCATCTGCAATACCGCCAAAGCGATGTCCCGGAAGGGGTGGTGATCGTTTCCGCGACCTTCCGCGCAAATCAAGGCGACCCCTTGGCATTGCACGCGAAGATGGAAGACCAGATCGCCCGTCGCGACGCGAGCCAGCCCACCAAAGACCGATCCGCCGGGTCCACCTTCCGCAACCCTGTGGGCCATTCCAGCACAGGCCGCGCCGATGACAGTCACGAACTGAAAGCCTGGAAGGTGATTGACGACGCCGGAATGCGCGGGGCAAAAATCGGTGGCGCACAAATGTCGCCGATGCATTCGAACTTTCTGATCAACACGGGCGGGGCCACGGCGGCCGATCTGGAAAACCTTGGTGAAGAAGTGCGAAAAAGGGTTTTCCAAAACGCAGGTATCACGTTAGTATGGGAAATTATGCGTGTCGGCGAACGGTGCGCAAAATAAGAAAAATCCGGGCGCAAGATCCGGGATGAGGCAGTGATGGCGGGCATGTCGGGCAAGACATCCCCCCGTGTGGCGGTTCTGATGGGCGGCTTCTCGGCTGAACGGGAAGTATCCCTTGTTTCGGGTGCAGCGTGCGCCCGTGCGCTACGTGAGGCGGGATATACGGTATCAGAGGTCGATTGCGGCCCGGATTTGCCTGCGCAACTGACGGCGCTGCGTCCTGATGTCTGTTTCAACGCCCTGCATGGCCGCTGGGGCGAGGATGGCTGCGTCCAGGGTATTCTGGAATGGCTGAAAATCCCCTACACGCATTCCGGGGTGATGGCATCGGCCATCGCGATGGACAAGCAGCGCAGCAAGGATGTCTACCGCGCGGCGGGCTTGCCGGTGGTCTACAGCCGGATTGCGGCGCGTGCGGATGTCGAAGCAGGCCATGTCATGCCCGCCCCTTATGTGGTGAAACCGAACAACGAAGGATCATCGGTCGGCGTCTATATCGTGCGCGAGGGGTCGAACGCCCCGCGCCTTGCGGCGTCCATGCCCGCCGAAGTGATGGTGGAGGCCTATGTGCCGGGGCGCGAGCTGACGGTCACCGTCATGGGCGACCGCGCCCTTGGCGTGACAGATATCATCACCGACGGCTGGTATGACTTTGATGCGAAGTACAAACCGGGCGGATCGCGCCATGTGGTTCCTGCAGACATACCACAACAGATCACGGACGCCTGCATTGACTACGCGCGGCGCGCGCACCGTGCACTTGGGTGTCGCGGGGTTAGCCGGACAGATTTTCGCTGGGACGAGGATAAGGGTCTTGCGGGCCTCGTCCTGCTGGAAACCAACACGCAACCCGGCATGACGCCCACGTCATTGACCCCCGAACAGGCCGCACACCTGGGGATATCGTTTCCCGCGCTGTGCGACTGGATGGTGAAGGACGCATCATGCAACCGGTAAAGCCCCCAATGCGCCGTGACCCGGCCCCCTCACGTTGGTCCTACCGGATGCAGCGGCTGTGGCTGACACCCGTTTTCCGCGTGCTGTTCCGTTTTGGCCTGCCTGTATTTGTCGTGTTCGGCGCCATCGGTCTTTACCTGCAGGACGATACCCGCCGTGCCGCATTGGCCCAAACCTTTATTGATCTGCGCGAGGATTTTCAGGATCGCCCCGAATTCCGTGTCAGCCTTGTGTCGATTGAAGGGGCGTCACCGGAACTGGTGGATGCAATCCGCGCGCGGATGGAGGTGGCGCTGCCGCAATCATCCTTCGATATTGATCTGGCCGCCGTGCGCGCCCGGATCGAGGCGCTGGATGCGGTGGAGGTGGCGGATATGAAGGTGCGCACCGGCGGGGTATTGCAGGTCGATGTGACCGAACGCACCCCCGTGATGCTGTGGCGCACCGAAACCCGCATCGACATGCTGGATGCGGGCGGGCACCGTGTGGCGTCGCTGGCATCGCGCGCCGACAGGCCCGATCTGCCTTTGATCGCAGGCGAAGGGGCCGATCTGGCAGCAGATGAAGCGCTTGCAATCCTTGCGGCGGCTAGCCCGCTGGAGGGGCGGATCAGGGGCCTTGTGCGCATGGGGCTGCGGCGGTGGGACATCGTGCTGGACCGTGATCAGCGTATCCTGCTGCCGGCCGACAAACCGGTGGCCGCGGTTGAACGTTTGCTGGCCCTTGATCAGGTGCAGGATATCCTGGCCCGCGATATTTCCGCCATTGATCTGCGTATCGCTGCGCGCCCCGTGCTGCGGCTGACACCCCACGCCCAACTGCAAATCCGCCGCGCCAAAGGCCTTGAACCCCCGGAGTCCGACCTATGACCGACCTGTATCAGACCCAACGCGCGATGCGGAACATGCGCCGCGCGGCCCTGCAACGCGGGGTGATTGCCATTCTGGACATTGGCACCACGAAAATCGCCTGCCTCGTGCTGCGGTTTGACGGGCACGGTCTTTCCGATGGCGAACAGGTCGGCCCGATGGCGGGGCAGTCGGCATTCCGGGTGATCGGGGCGGCAACGACGCGGTCCCGCGGGGTACGCTTTGGCGAAATCGCGCAGATGAACGAGACGGAAAAGGCCATTCGGACGGTCGCGCAGGCCGCGCAAAAGATGGCGAATGTGCGGGTTGACCACGTGATTGCGTGTTTTTCGGGGGCTGACCCGCGCAGCTATGGCCTTGCGGGTGAGCTTGAACTGGAAGACAGCGTTGTCACCGAACAGGATATCGCCCGCGTGATGGCGGCGTGCGAGACGCCCGATATCGGCGACGGGCGCGATGTGCTGCATGCGCAGCCGGTGAACTTTGCCATCGACCATCGCACCGGTCTGGGCGATCCGCGCGGGCAGATCGGCAACCGGCTGGCCTGCGACATGCACCTTTTGTCGGTGGACGGGGCCGTGGTGCAGAACCTGCTGTATTGCATCAAACGCTGTGACCTTGAATTGGCGGGGATCGCATCATCGGCGTATGTGTCGGGGATTTCGTCGCTGGTCGAAGATGAACAGGAACTGGGGGCGGCCTGCATCGACATGGGCGGTGGCACCACGGGCGTGTCGATCTTCATGAAAAAGCATATGATCTATGCCGATAGCGTGCGGATGGGCGGCGATCATGTCACCTCTGATATTTCCAAAGGCCTGCAAGTGCCGCTGGCGGTGGCCGAACGGATCAAGACGATGAATGGCGGGGTCTATGCCACCGGCATGGATGATCGCGAGATGATTGATATTCGTGGCGACAGCGGCGACTGGGAAAAGGACCGCAGGCAAGTCAGCCGGACCGAACTGATCGGCATCATGCGCCCGCGCGTCGAGGAAATTCTGGAAGAAACCCGCGCGCGACTGGATGCGGCGGGATTTGAAAGCCTGCCCAGCCAGCAGATCGTGCTGACGGGTGGCGGCAGTCAGATCCCCGGTCTTGATGGCCTCGCAGCCCGCATCCTTGGCCAGCGCGTGCGCCTTGGCCGCCCGCTGCGTGTGCAGGGCCTGCCACAAGCCACAACCGGCCCCGCATTTGCCAGTGCCGTGGGTCTGTGCCTGTTCGCGGCACACCCACAGGATGAGTGGTGGGACTTTGACATTCCTTCCGATCGCTATGCCGCGAAGCCCATGCGCAAGGTGATGAAATGGTTCAAGGACAACTGGTAACCGCAACATCCTGTGTCATCTGCGAATTCCCGCTGAAAGGCGGCAACAATCCCCCATATTTTGTGGGGAATTTGCAGATTTTACGTGACCTCTGGCAGGCTTGTGGATAGAATTGTGATCAAGTCGGGAATGCCGTCCGGGACAGACGGTTCAATCAAGCGCATCGCGCATACAAACAGGCGGATCGGGACATGGCACTGAACCTCATCATGAACACCACCAAGGAAGAGCTTAAGCCGCGTATTACGGTGTTTGGTGTGGGGGGTGCTGGCGGCAACGCCGTCAACAACATGATCGAGCAGCGCCTTGAAGGCGTTGAGTTCGTGGTTGCCAATACCGATGCGCAGGCCCTGCAGCAAAGCAACGCCACGGCGCGCATCCAGATGGGCCTGAAGGTGACGGAAGGCCTGGGTGCCGGGGCGCGGCCATCGGTGGGTGCGGCGGCAGCCGAAGAAACGATCGAGGAAATCGTCGATCATCTGGCTGGTGCGCATATGTGTTTCATCACCGCTGGTATGGGCGGCGGCACGGGCACGGGGGCGGCACCCATCATCGCGCAGGCCGCGCGTGAGCTGGGTGTGTTGACGGTGGGCGTGGTGACCAAACCTTTCCAGTTCGAAGGTGCGAAACGCATGAAGCAAGCCGAAGAAGGCATTGAAGCACTTCAAAAGGTTGTCGATACCCTGATCATCATCCCGAACCAGAACCTGTTCCGTCTGGCCAATGAACGCACCACCTTTACCGAAGCTTTCGCGATGGCCGACGACGTGTTGTATCAGGGCGTCAAGGGCGTGACCGATCTGATGGTGCGCCCCGGCCTGATCAATCTTGATTTTGCCGATGTCCGCGCCGTGATGGACGAGATGGGCAAAGCCATGATGGGCACAGGCGAGGCAACGGGCGATAATCGCGCGGTTGAGGCGGCGGAAAAGGCAATCGCCAACCCGCTGCTGGACGAAATCAGCCTGAATGGGGCCAAGGGTGTGCTGATCAACATCACCGGTGGTTATGACCTGACCCTGTTTGAACTGGACGAGGCCGCGAATATCATCCGCGAAAAGGTTGATCCGGACGCAAATATCATCGTCGGATCGACCCTTGATACCAGCATGGAAGGTGCGATCCGTGTCTCGGTTGTGGCCACCGGCATCGACGTGACCCAAGCACGCGCCGAAGCCCCGATCCAGCGCCGACCGATGGCGTCACCATTGCAGACCGCACCTTCGGCCCCTGCACCGCGCACCATGCCGCCTCTGGCGATGACACCCGCCCAGCAGGTTGCCCCCGCACCACAGCCTGCATCGGTCGCGGCGCATGACGAATCGCAGGATTTGTTTGACGCGCTCGCGGATCAAGACGATCTGCTGGATGATATCCCGCCGCCCGCTTATCGCCCGCAACCGGCCCCCGCCTATCAGGCGCCCGCCGCCGCACCGCGTCCGGCGCCCGCAGCGTTGAACAATGACGCAGGCGAATTCGTGGCCCCGCGTCCGCGCACCCCCGGCATGCCGTCCCCCGAGGCGATGGCCCGCCTGAAAGCCGCCGCCGCCAAGATGCCGCATGCGGGTTCGCCCGCCGCGCGCCCGGTGCCGCCGACCCCGCCTGCCCGTGCGGCCGACAAGCCGCGCTTTGGCATCGGGTCATTGATCAACCGGATGGCCGGCCATCTTGAAGCGCAGGCCGAACGCGCACCCGCCCCGGCACGGCAGCAACCCCCCGTCACCAGTTTTGATGACGAACCCGAAATGAATGCCGATCAGGAACGGATCGAGATCCCCGCATTCCTGCGTCGTCAGGCCAACTGAAACATTGTTGAACGATGCCCAGGATAAAGCCCGCGATCGCGGGCTTTATCTATTATAATCAATGGTATGGCTGCATGACATAACCTGTCACATACCGTCATAAAGCGTGAGTTGTGATTGGGTCCGCGGTTGCCTAATTACCAATAAGTAAACAAAACGCGGACGATTCCCCGCAAACAGATGAGGCATTCGTGCAAAGCACGTTGAAATCGGCAGTGACATTCACGGGCAAGGGCCTGCACCGGGGCAACCCCGTGCGCATGCGCGTGCAACCTGCATCTGCCGATTATGGCATCTGGTTTTTGCGTACCGACGTGACCGACGCCGATCCGATGATTGCTGCCTTGTGGGATCAGGTTTCGCCGTCGCAGTTGTGCACGGTTGTGGAAAACGACGCCGGGATCAGCGTTTCAACGATTGAACATGTGATGGCGGCCCTTGCGGGGTGCGGCATCCACAACGCGCTGATTGAAATCGACGGGCCCGAAGTGCCGATCCTTGACGGGTCATCCGTGCCTTTCGTGCAGGGCTTTCTTGCGCGCGGGCTGCGGTCGCAATCGGCCCCGGTGCGCGCGGTGCGTGTCCTGAAAACGGTGGAAGTGCGCGATGGTGACGCGGTGGCGCGGCTCGAGCCCGCCGAAATGCTGGAAATCAACTTTCACATTGATTTCGCGGATGCGGCCATCGGCAGGCAGACCAAACACCTTAGCCTTGCCAACGGGGCCTTTGTGCGCGAGCTGTGCGACAGCCGCACCTTCTGCCGTCAGGCCGATGTCGACGCGATGCGCGCGCGCGGCCTTGCCTTGGGTGGTACGCTGGACAACGCCGTGGTGTTTGACGGCGATCAGATCGTCTCGCCCGGTGGGTTGCGCCATGATGACGAACCCGTGCGTCACAAGATGCTTGATGCGCTTGGCGATCTGGCACTTGCCGGGGGGCCGATCCTTGGCCGCTATACCGGGCACCGCGCCGGGCATGCGTTGACGAACAAGTTGCTGCGCAAGCTGTTTGCCGATGCTGATGCCTTTATGCTGGTGGATTGCGAACCGACGATGGGGACCAAACTACCGGGCGTGGGTGTGATCCGCAGTGACATTCCATTCGTGCGTTGAGTTTTGCCCGACAACACAAAGGCGTTTTGCGCCCCGGATTTTTCTGTGCTAGGGATGCGTTCAACGCAAAACAGTGCAACAATTGGCACTGTTGGGGCAGGGCAAAAGGTTAGGCGACAGATGGCAGTCGGACGGTCAGGCGCGCGGGCTTTCATAGTGGCGCTGCTGCTTTCGGTCGCGGGATGCGGTGCTTCACAGAAAGAGGCGCCGTTAGATGAACTGACGGCGGCAGATATCTTCAAACTGGGCGAACTCGAACTTGAATCCGGGAAAAAGCGCAACGATGCCGTGCGTTATTTCCAGGAAGTCGAACGGCTGTATCCCTATACCGAATTTGCCAAGCGCGCGCTGATCATGCAGGCCTTCACCCTGCACGAATCCGAAAACTATGAAGAGGCCCGCGCAGCCGCACAGCGGTATCTGGATTTCTATCCCGGCAGTGATGATGCCGCCTATGCGCAATATCTGCTGGCGCTGTCCTATTATGATCAGATCGACGAAGTTGGCCGCGATCAGGGTCTGACGTTTCAGGCGTTGCAAGCCCTGCGTGAAGTGATCGAATTGTATCCCGACAGTGAATATGCCGACAGCGCGGTCCTGAAATTCGAACTGGCCTTCGATCATCTGGCCGCCAAGGAAATGGAAATCGGGCGTTATTACCTGAAGCGCGGCAATTACACGGCCGCCATCAACCGGTTCCGCGTCGTCGTGCAGGACTACCAGACCACCACCCTGACCGCCGAAGCGCTGCACCGTCTGGTCGAGGCGTACCTGGCGCTTGGCCTGACCGATGAGGCGCAGACCGCTGGCGCGATCCTTGGATACAACTACCAGTCCAGCCCGTTCTATGACGATAGTTATCGCCTGCTGACCGGGCAGGGCCTGAGCCTGGAGGCAAAGGGTGACAGCTGGTTGTCCCAGATTTACCGACAGGTCATCCGGGGCGAATGGCTGTGACCGTGATGGGCGGATCGCCCATCCTACGGGGCGAACATGCTGCGTAGTCTTGAAGTCCGCGATGTTCTGATCATTGATCGGCTTGACCTTGCGTTTCAGCCCGGCCTGAACGTGCTGACCGGGGAAACCGGGGCGGGCAAATCCATTCTGCTGGATGCCTTGGGGTTTGTGCTGGGATGGCGCGGGCGGGCGGAGCTTGTCCGCAGCGGGGCCGATCAGGGCGCGGTGACGGCGGTGTTCGATCTGCCGCAGGGCCATGCCGCGCGCATCGTGCTTGAAGAAGCCGGGATCACGGCGGAGGACGAATTGATCCTGCGCCGGATCAACACGGCGGATGGGCGCAAGACGGCATGGGTCAATGACCGGCGGGTTTCGGGCGAGGTGCTGCGCGATCTGTCCGATACGCTGGTGGAACTGCATGGCCAACATGATGACCGGGGGCTGCTGAACCCGCGCGGGCACCGGGCGCTGCTGGATACATTCGCGGGGCTGGACCTTGCGCCCTTGCGGGCGGCGTGGCGGACGCAGGCGCAGGCGCGCAGCGCATTGGTTGATGCCGAGGCCGCCTTGGCGCGGGCGCGAACCGAAGAGGATTATCTGCGTCATGCCGTGGCAGAACTGGACAAGCTGGCCCCCGAACCGGGCGAAGAGGCCACGCTGGACGCCCGTCGCCGCCTGATGCAAGGGGCCGAACGCATTCGCAGCGATATAGCGCGGGCCCATGCGGCCTTGACCAATGACGGCGCAGAAGGCGCGATGCGCGACGCGGTGCGCTGGCTGGAAGGGGCGGCGGACCGGGCCGAGGGGCGGCTGGAAGGGGCGCTTGCGGCCTTGAACCGGGCGCTGATCGAAGTGGGTGAGGCGCAAGCCGGCGTCGAGGACACGTTGCGCGTGCTTGACTTCAACCCGGCGGATCTGGAAGCGGTGGAGGAACGGCTGTTTGCGATCCGGGCGCTGGCACGCAAGCATGGTGTGCTGGCCGATGATCTGGGCGGCTTTGCTGACGGGCTGCGCGCGCGGCTGGCGGCGTTGGATGGCGGGATGGCGGGCATGGCGGCGCTGACGCGGGCGGTGGCCGAGGCCGAGGCCGCCTTTGCGATGCAGGCCGTGCGCGTGACGGCGATCCGGCAGGCGGCGGCGGGGCGTCTGGATGCGGCAATGGCCGCAGAACTGGCCCCGTTAAAAATGGAACGCGCGGTGTTTGAGACGGCAGTCGTGCCGGGTGACGCGGGGCCGGACGGCGTGGATGCGGTGACATTTACCGTGGCCACCAACCCCGGTGCGCCATCAGGGGCGTTGAACAAGATTGCATCGGGGGGGGAATTGTCGCGGTTCCTGCTGGCGCTGAAGGTGTGCCTGACGGGGGATACGCCGGGCCTGACCCTGATTTTCGACGAGATTGACCGCGGTGTGGGCGGGGCCACGGCGGATGCGGTGGGGCGGCGATTGCAGGCACTGGCGCAGGCGGCACAGGTGTTGGTGGTGACGCACTCGCCACAGGTGGCGGCACGCGGTGCGCATCACTGGCGGGTGGAAAAGCGGGTGGAGGGGGAGGCGACACTGTCGACCGTGACGCCGTTGGACGCGCCTGCGCGGGTCGAGGAAATTGCACGGATGCTGGCCGGGGATACGGTCACTGCTGCGGCAAGGGATGCCGCGCGGGCGTTGTTGGGGTGAAATTGACGGCTGTCAATTTTCAAGTTCTGATAATAAAATCAATAAGATGAGTTTTCAAAACCGGCTGTCATTAACACTTTTAAAACGTTTGTGATCACCCCAATGCCGCCAAAGCCCCGGTCAGATCGCCATAACCGGTAAAGCGGCGTTCATAGGCCAGCCCCAGACGTGCCGCACAATCCTGCGCCTTGGCGTCTAGCGCCGGATCATTGGTCTGCGCCTGATAGACCAGCTTGGTGTAATGCTGAAAATACATGTCGCGCAATTCGGGGTGTCGATCCAGACCCATGGGCCGCCAGACAAAGGCATCGAACTGGCGCACAAGGAAATCGGTGAGGTAAAAGGCGGTGAATTCGGTTTCCGCTTTTTCAGCGAAGACGGCATTGCCTTCAAAAAACGAATAACAATGCGGACCTTCGACCATCTGTACGCCCAATTCCTTGCACTTTTCGAACAACAACCCACCCGTGCCGCAATCTGCATAGACCACGAAGATCGCCGCATAATCGGCGCGGTGCGCGGTGACGGCATCGGCCACGGCGGGGATGATCTTTTCGGGATAAAGGTGCAGCTTGGCGGGCAGGCATTGCAGATCAAGATGATCCCAGCCATTCGCGGCCTTCAGTGCGAGGATTTCATGCGCAAGGGCACCGCAGGCGATCAGCAGCACGCGGCCCTGTTGCGTGACAGCCAAGCCTTGTGCAGCCAAGCCTTGTTCGGTCAGCGCGTCATCGTCAAGCGTCAGCGCCATTGCCTGAGGCCAAGCAGCAGGCTGCCCGCAAGGGCGGCGAAGCCGATGGCGACCAGCGGCAGGCCTGCCCATGTGGCCAGCGCAATGGTGGCCCCGGCTGCAACGATCACGGATGCAAGCATCGTCAGGAAATACGGTAGCGGCATATGCGTTCCCCCATGCGATCAACATGGCGTGTTGCCGCGCCATTTCCAACCCCCGGAATGCAAAAGGCCCCGACGATCTGCGGGGCCCTTTGTCGCGTGCAGCGCGTGGTCAAACAGAAAGCTGATTATGTTTGCGCGCGACGAACTGTTTGGCGGTTTCCACGGCCACGGCGGCATCGCGGCAATAGGCATCCGCGCCGATCGCGCGCCCGAATTCCTCGTTCAGGGGGGCGCCGCCGACCAGCACGATGTAATCCTCGCGCATGCCCTTTTCCTTCAGCGTGTCGATCACGACCTTCATATAGGGCATCGTGGTCGTCAGCAGGGCCGACATGCCAAGGATATCGGGCTTTTCTTCCTCGAGTGCGGCCAGATATTTCTCGACCGAGTTGTTGATACCCAGATCGCGCACCTCAAACCCCGCGCCTTCCATCATCATGCCGACAAGGTTCTTGCCGATATCGTGGATATCGCCCTTTACGGTGCCGATCACCATCTTGCCCATGCGGGGGTTTCCGGGCTCAGGCCGGGTCGTTGCAGGGCGCTTGCGGGGCCTCGGCAACACACTTTCCGCGCCCGCGATTGTTGACCGTCATGAGGAGCTGAAGAAGCTGGTCATCGGTGAGTGCGGACAGGGTGGCGGACTTGAACCTGGGGCCGGTCGCCAGGGCATCGACATAGGCCTGGTCGAGGCCGTATTTCTTGAGCGACTGGTCGAGGCTCCAGAGGAGCTGCCGGCGGCGCTCGGTGGGCTCCCGCATGGCGGTGCTGAAGGCCCGGCCGGCGGCGCCGGCGAGGTTCTCGAAGTGGGACTTCAGCGCGTTGTATTGGCTGTTTCTGGCCTGGCTGATCCGGCTCCCGCAGGCAGTGATGGCTTCCCGGTGCCGCCAGTCTTCGCTGGTCAGGTCGTCAGTGGCGAAGTGCCTGCCGGCCACCTCGTAGGCCTTCTTGGCGATCTGCGAAAGCACGGCCTTCTGTAGGTTGCTGAGTGGGTTGTCACTCATGACTTCGGCCTGAAGCCGTGCTCCCGGAGCAGGGCGTCGGTTTCCTCCTTGGTCATCGGCGGCGGCACGGCGTGTTCCTTGTATGTCCTGGGCGGTCCCAGCGGGGAGGCCGGTTTGATGGCTCCCTTGGCTTCGCTGAGGTATTCCTCGAACTTTTCAGGGTCGCCAATGAGGTTCCGGAACGCTATGCAGCGGGTGTCCCAGCCGTCCCGGATCTTACCCTTGAGCCAGCCGATGACGCGGGCGAGGTCCTCGGGGGTGAAGCGGACCTTTCGCCAGGCGAGCCACTCGCCCCAGGTGCGCTCGCGGGCCATGTTCAACTCAAGATCGGCGCCGGTGCGGGCGCAGTAGCTGGCGTGCAGCTCGTTGACCAGGTCACAGGCGGATTTCATGGCGCTTCAGAACTGGATGCGCGGCATGACCGGGACCGGACGGAAGGCGGGGCCATCGAGCGGGCTGCGGCCCTGGGCGCGGTCGGCGTGGGAGTAGATCATGGTCGTGTTCAGGTCGTCGTGGCCCATCAACTCCTGGACCACGGTGATCGGGGTGCCGTCCTGCTGGGCGTAGGTGCAGAAGGCGTGTCTCAGGGTGTGCGGTGTGACCCGCTTCAGGATGCCGGCTTCGTGGACGGCGACCTTCATGGCTTTCTGGACGCCTTGAGGCGTGGCATACCAGCGGTAGC
>JANNKX010000249.1:0-5467 GCA_031396505.1 Rhodobacterales bacterium | reverse complement strand
GGATGTTGAAGGTCTGGCTGCCGAACCAGTTGCCGGTGCGCCCAAAACCCGTGATCACCTCGTCCGCGATCAGCAGAATGCCGTACTTGTCCACGATGCGCTGCACTTCGGGCCAGTAGGTATCGGGGGCCACGATCACGCCGCCCGCACCCTGAATGGGTTCTGCAATAAACGCCGCCACGTTTTCAACGCCCAGTTCAAGGATTTTCGCCTCAAGCTCTTGCGCGCGGGCCAGACCAAAGGCGTCTGGCGACAGATCGCCACCTTCGGCCCACCAATGCGGCTGGCCGATATGCACGATGCCATCGATCATGCCGCCATGCGCGTGAATATAGGTCATCCCACCAAGGCTGCCGCCGCCCATGGTGGAGCCGTGATAGCCGTTTTTGCGGCTGATGATGACACGCTTTGTGGGCTGGCCTTTGACATCCCAATACCGTCGCACAAGCCGGATGTTGGTATCATTCGCCTCGGACCCCGAACCTGCGAAGAACACATGGTTCAGATCACCGGGGGCCAGTTCGGCGATCTTGGCTGCCAGGGCAATGGCGGGCACATGGGTGGTCTGAAAGAAGGTGTTATAGTAGGAAAGCTCGCGGATTTGCCGCGCCGCCACATCGGCCAGTTCATCCCGCCCGTAACCGATATTGACGCACCACAGGCCCGCCATCCCGTCGATGATGCGGTTGCCGTTGCTGTCGGTCAGCCACACGCCCTTGCCAGCCGTGATAACCCGCGCACCCTTGGCGGCAAGGGCGTTGCCGTCCGTAAAGGGGTGCATGTGGTGGGCCGCATCAAGCGCCTGAAGTTCGGCTGTGGGCAGGTGGTTGGTGATCATGTTCATGGCGCGGCCCTTTCGTGATGGCGCGGGCCATACAGGCCCTGTTCCCCATGTGCATAATTGGTCGGGGACGAGTCTGCAACGAATTTGATCAAATTATCGGTGCGCGCGGGTCAGCGGTCAACCGACGCAATTCCATAACGCGGAATTTCGATGGCGGGGCAACGGTTCATCACGACCTTGACGCCACGTGCGCGGGCACGCGCGGCTGCGGCCTCATCCACCACATCCAACTGCATCCAAACGGCGCGCAGGTTGGGAAATGCGGCAAGCGCCTGATCCACGGCGGCCCCCGCCTCGTCGCTGCGGCGGAAGATATCAACCATATCAACAGGTTCAGTGATGTCTGTAAGGCTAGCGCGCACTGTGGTACCAAGAGCGCTTACGCCGATCTGCCCAGGGTTGACAGGGATGACCCTATACCCGTGCGCCGCCAAAAAACGGGCCACGCGATGGCTGGGTCTGTCAGGTTTTGGGGACCATCCGACAAGGGCGATGGTGCGCACGGACCGCAGGATATCGGGGATTTCTGCGTCGGAATCAGGCATTTGGGCCCTTCACAAAAGGACGCCCGAGCCAAGGGCCGGGCGCCAAGTGGCGGAACGAGGGACAGTGAAGTCAAGGAGCCGGGCGTTCCGGGCCACAGGCTCCAATGTAAATATGGGGGTGATTTGCGTGGATACCAGTGGGTCGTCGCATCATTGTGAACGGGCGGTTGCGGCGTAAAGCGCAACAGCGGCTGCGTTGGACACGTTGAGCGAGCCAAAGCCGCCAGGATAGGGGATGCGCGCCAGTATATCGCAAGTTTCACGCGTGCGTTCGCGCAGGCCCGGCCCTTCGGCCCCCATCACAAGACCAACGGCGCGGGGGCTGGCGGTTGCCAGCGCCGCGTTCAGGGTGACGGGGCCATCGCCATCAAGCCCGATCAGGACATAGCCCATGTCGCGCAGTTCCTGCATGGCATCACCAAGGTTGGTCACCCGCAGATAGGGCTGACGTTCCAGCGCACCGCTGGCGGTTTTCGCCAGTGCCCCAGTTTCGGGAGCGGAATGATGCCGCGGCGCGATGACGGCACGCGCACCGAATACCTCGGCCGAGCGCAGGACGGCACCGACGTTGTGGGGATCGGTGACGCGGTCCAAGAGCACGACCAGGGGCGCACCCTTGCCCCCGATGCAGACATCCGCCAAACTGCCCCACTGCAGGGCGCGCACTTCCAAAGCGGCGCCTTGGTGGACTGATCCTTCGTCAATCGGCACGTCGAATTTGCGCGGATCGGCAACTTCGGGTGTCATGCCGGACGCGGCCACGGCCTGTTCCAGTTTATCAAGCGCGTTCTTGGTGACAACAAGGCGCAGCTTTTCGCGGGCGGGGTTTTGCAGCGCGTCGCGCACGGCATGCAGCCCGAACAGCCAGACGGTTTCGCGCGCTTCGGCCTTGCGACCGCGTTCCTTGTCGATCACCCAAGAGGGTTTTTGTCCAGTCATGATCCGCCCTTTTGTTCATCCCGTTCATAGGGCAGTTTTCCGGGGTCCGAAAGCCGCGATCCTGCTTGACGCCCCCAGTCCCCTATCGTATGCCGCGCCCCAGAGTGGGCGACGCGCTGCAAGGTGCGGCAGGAGACTGTAACTCTCCCGGGGCGACCCGTGCCTGGTTCGATTCCAGGGTCGCCCACCATTTTCTGTTCGATATCCAGTGTGACTTGTCCCGTTTGCGCGGGTTACAGGAGTTGTGGCTGCACTTGAATGTCGCGGGCGATCTTGGCGGCGGTTGGCGTCAGCAAGGCATCGGCGCGGGTGACGAGGCCAAAGGGCGCGACATCAATTTCCAGATCGACCGCCAGAATGACGTAAGGGCTGTCGGAAACGTGGCAAAAGCTGTTGGCAACGGCGCGGGCAAGGGGCGCGATGGCATTCGATTGCTGCAACAACGCGAATGTCAGCAGGAATGACGCAGTCGACAACCATTGCGGTGGGTTTTGTGCGCCATGGGCCTGCAACCGGGCAAGCACAGTGCGGGTCAGCAACGAATCCGCCGGGGGCATGACCCAGTCATAGGCAAGCAGGTCTTGCACGTTGGGGTTCTGTTGCCGGGCGAGCGGATGGCCACGCCGCACGACCAGAGACACAGGTTCGGACGCAATTTCGTCAAGGATGAACAGTTCGCGCCCCGGACCTTCGGGCAAGCGGCCGATGGCAAAGTCGATGCGGCCCGACAACAGATGTTCGCACAGGATGTCCGAGGGGGCCACGATCACATCAAACGTCACCTGCGGCGCGGTAAAACGGGCGTTGCGCAAAACGGGCAGGACGCGGTCAATTGCGGGGCCAGTCACCGAACCAATGCGCACATGTCCGGCCCCGCCGGACGCCGCCTCGGCCATGTCGCGCATAGCATCGCGCAATTCCGACTGGATACGCTGCGCGCGCAAGGCAAAGGCCTGCCCCACCGCCGTCAGGCGCATCCCGCGCCCGGTGCGGTGGTGGACAGGTTGGCCCACGATGCGTTCAACCTCGGCCAACAGGCGCGATGCGGCGGGCTGGGCAATGCCGATCTGGGCCGCAGCCTGCGACATCTGCCCGGTTTCGGCCAGCGCGGACAAAAGCCGCAGGTGGTTCAACTTGATCCCGCGTTGCAGCAGAAAGTCGGCATTTTGGCCGGTATTCATACCATTTCCGTGATGAATGTATACTCTTTCATCATTTGACGGATATGACTTGATATTGCAACACTCTTGCTACGGCTGCGTTGGGCCTATGGCCCTGCATCCGGGGGAGTATTGCCGCCATTCACGTGCGGCCAGGGAGGAGATATAATGCAACTTTCAAGACGGGCGCTTTTGGCGCTTGGTGGCGCTGCGGCTGCTTCATCGGTCACGGGTCTGCCGGCATTTGCGCAGGACAAGGGCACCATCGGCATCGCGATGCCGACGCAATCATCGGCACGCTGGATTTCGGATGGCGCGTCGATGGTGGAGCAGTTCACGGCGGCAGGATACGCCACGGACCTGCAATATGCCGAGGATGATATCCCCAACCAGCTGGCGCAGATTGAAAACATGATCACCAAGGGCGTCAAGGCACTGGTGATCGCGGCGATTGACGGCACCACGCTGTCGAACGCGCTGGACAATGCCGCCGCGGCCGGGATCAAGGTCATCGCCTATGACCGCCTGATCCGCGAAAGCGGATCGGTCGATTATTACGCGACCTTCGACAACTTCAAGGTCGGCGTGCAGCAGGCGGAAAGCCTTGTCGCGGGCCTGCAGGCGCGCTTTGCCGATGCAAAGCCGTGGAATGTCGAACTGTTCGGCGGCAGCCCGGACGACAACAACGCGTTCTTCTTCTATAACGGCGCGATGTCGGTTCTGGACCCGATGATTGCGGCGGGCGACATCGTGATCCCGTCGGGCCAGACGGGCATGGATGTCGTCGGCACCCTGCGATGGGATGGCGCGGTGGCACAGGCACGCATGGATAACCTGCTGTCGTCCAACTATGGCGACAAGGTGCTGCATGGCGCGCTGTCGCCCTATGACGGGCTGTCGATCGGCATTCTGTCGTCGGTCAAGGGCGTGGGCTACGGATCGGGCGATCTTGCGATGCCGATCGTCACCGGGCAGGACTGCGAAGTGCCGTCAATTAAGTCGATCATCGCGGGCGAGCAGTATTCGTCGATCTTCAAGGACACGCGCGAGCTGGCCAAGGTCACGGTTGCCATGGTCGATGCCGTGCTGTCGGGCGGCGAGCCAGAGATCAACGACACCAGCACTTATGACAACGGCGTCAAGGTCGTGCCGTCCTATCTGCTGGAAAGTCAGCCCGTGGATGCGGCCAACTATGAGGCCGTGCTGGTCGGATCAGGTTATTACACCGCTGATCAGCTGCAGTAGACGGCACGCCTCGGGGGCGTCGCGCAAGCGTGCCCCCCACCCCCCCGCGGGGAGGCGTGGGGGTGGGGGGCGGCGTTGGCGTTTGCACCTGATGGGGGCAAGCCGGACGACAACGGGAGAAATCACGTGATGCCATTGTTGGAGATGCGGGGGATCAGCAAGGTCTTTCCGGGGGTGCGGGCGTTGGACAACGTCAGCCTAACCGTGGAGGCAGGCGAGATTCATGCGATCTGCGGCGAAAACGGCGCGGGGAAATCCACGCTGATGAAGGTGCTGTCGGGGGTTTACCCGCACGGATCCTATGAGGGTGACATTCTCTATGACGGCGCGTCACTGGCCTGCCGCAACATCCGCGACAGTGAAAACCACGGGATCATCATCATTCATCAGGAACTGGCGTTGGTGCCGCTGCTGTCGATTGCCGAAAACCTGTTTCTGGGCAACGAGGTGGCCACGCGCGGCGTGATCAACTGGGCGCAGGCATTCCAGAAAACCGAGACGCTGTTGAAAAAGGTCGGCCTGACCGAGGCTCCAACCACGCGGGTGGAAAAGCTGGGCGTCGGCAAGCAGCAGCTGATCGAGATTGCCAAGGCGCTGGCGAAGGATGTGCGGTTGCTGATCCTGGACGAGCCGACGGCGGCGTTGCAGGAAAATGACAGCCAGAAACTGCTGGACCTGATGCTGGAGCTGAAGGCGCAGGGGGTGACGCAGATCATCATCAGCCATAAGCTGAA
>JANNKX010000070.1:0-1815 GCA_031396505.1 Rhodobacterales bacterium | reverse complement strand
GTCGTGAAAGGCGCGCCGGAGCGGTTCAAGACGATGAAGGAAATCGCCTTCGCCGCCTACAACAAGGCCATTCCGGAGATCGACCCGGGGCTGGAGGCGGTCAGCTATTACGACCCGCCGAACATGACCTATCCGTTCGGGGCCTATATCTGCGTGATGGATATCGACGTGGATACGGGTGTGGCGGATATCCGCAGCTTTTATGCGCTGGATGATTGTGGCACGCGGATCAACCCGATGATCATCGAAGGCCAGGTGCATGGCGGCGCGACCGAAGCCTATGCCATCGCGATGGGCCAGGAAATTGCCTATGACGAGATGGGCAATTGCATGAATTCCACGCTGATGGACTTTTTTCTGCCGACAGCATGGGAAACGCCGCATTACACCACCGACCACACCGAAACGCCCAGCCCGCACCATCCGATCGGGGCAAAGGGTGTGGGGGAAAGCCCGAACGTGGGTGGGGTGCCCGCGTTTTCGAATGCGGTGCATGATGCGTTCCGCGCCTTTGGCCTGACGCAAAGCCACATGCCGCATGACCACTGGCGGATCTGGCGGATTGCGAACCAGTTGGGGTTGCATGGCTGAATGACAACCGGAGGCCTTGGCGGACATGCCGGAGCCTCCGGCGGGGATATTTATGAACAGATGAAGGGGTAAGGCTGCGGGATGAAATGGCGCGGGCTGCAATCGCAACTGGCAGGGCACGGCTATGTCGCCGGCGATGACCTGGCCATGGCCGTGCACCTGGCGCTGGTGTTGCAGCGCCCGTTGCTGCTGGAGGGCGCGGCAGGTGTCGGAAAGACCCAAATCGCGCGCACGCTGGCCACCTTGCGCGACACGCGGCTGATCCGGTTGCAATGCTATGAGGGCCTTGATGCCGGGCACGCGATCTACGAATGGAATTATCAGCGCCAGCTGCTGGCCATTCGGGCGGCGTCGGAGGCAGGCGAGCACGGGCCGGCCGTTGAGGAGCGGATATTTTCGGAGCGATTCTTGCTGGAGCGGCCTTTGCTGGAGGCAATCCGCCAGCCCGTGACTCCGGTGCTGTTGATCGACGAGATTGACCGGGCGGATGAGGAATTCGAGGCGTATCTGTTGGAGATGCTGTCGGAATATCAGATCAGTATTCCGGAACTTGGCACCATTACCGCTGTGACCAAGCCGATTGTCATCTTGACCTCGAATGGCACCCGCGATCTGTCGGATGCGTTGCGGCGGCGGTGCATCTATTCCTATGTCGATTACCCGGATCGCGCGACCGAGATGGCGATTTTGGCGGCACATCACCCGAAGCTGGAAGCGCGGCTGGTGGCGCAGATCGTGGGCTTCGTGCAGGCGTTGCGAAAGGAAGACCTGGAGAAAACGCCGGGAGTGGCGGAGGCGTTGGATTTCACCGCCGCTTTGGTCGGGCTGGGGATCAACGATCTGACTGACGATCCTGTAGCGTTGCAGGCCAGTTTGGTGACGTTGCTGAAGACGCAAGGCGACCGGGCGGCAGTGCCGACGGAAGTGACGCAGCGCATTGCGGGCAAGGCCGCGTGATGGTGCGGATGTACAAGCGGGTGACGCGGTTTCCTAGCCGAGCAGCAGGACCAGCGGACCGGGTTGCCGGGTTCATGGCGCATCTGCGGATGAACGGGTTCAAGATCGGGGTGCAGGAAACCGGAGCGGCTTTGGCAGCATTGGCCGCAGTCAACGCTTGGGACGAGACGGAGGCCCGCATTGCGCTGAAGGCGGTTTGCACCGGGTGCGCGCAGGATTTCGGGCGGTTTGACGACCTGTTCGCAGCCTATTGGCAAAACCTCGGGC
>JANNKX010000194.1:0-11981 GCA_031396505.1 Rhodobacterales bacterium | reverse complement strand
CGGGCGACGAACACGGGCAGTTTGACGTGCAGTTTGATCTCGCACATCTCGAACGGGGTCGAATGCCAGTGGCGCATCAGGTAGCGGATCAGGCCTTCGTCGTTTTGCACATGCTTGGTGCCCGCCCCATATGACACGCGGGCGGCCTGCACGATGGCGGTGTCGTCGCCCATATAATCGATGACGCGGATAAAGCCGTGATCAAGGACGGGGTGGGCGCGGTAAAGATGCGCCTCCATCCCTTCGGACACGGCGCGGAGCGTCATGCGGGGCGTGGCGCGCTGCGCGTCGATCTCGGCAAGTTGGTCTGGGGTGAGCGGCATGGCGGCCTCGCAGGGGTTGAGTCGGGGTTGACTATATCTTGCGGCGGGCTTGGGCGATACCACAAGCTGCGGCCTCTGTTCATTGCGGCGCGGGGTGCTAGGTTTGGGCCAAAGAAGGAGAGAGTCATGACAATCCGCTATCTGCACACGATGGTGCGCGTGAAGGACCTTGAGGCGTCAATTGCGTTCTACAAGCTGCTGGGGCTGGAAGAAACGCGGCGCTATGACAATGAAGGCGGGCGGTTCACGTTGGTGTTTCTGGCGCCGCCGGGGCAAGGCGAATGCCCGGTGGAATTGACGTATAACTGGGACGGGGACGATGGCCTGCCGTCGGACGGGCGGCATTTCGGGCATCTGGCGTACGGGGTCAGCGATATTTATGCGACCTGCGCGCATCTGCAGGCAAACGGGGTGGTGATCGCGCGGCCACCACGGGACGGGCGGATGGCGTTCGTGCGGTCCCCCGACAATGTGTCGGTGGAGTTGCTGCAGATCGGGGATGCGCTGCCTGCGGCAGAGCCATGGGCGAGCATGGCGTCGGTGGGGCACTGGTAAGTCAGATCGCGGCGGAAAATCGTGCGCCTGCGGCATCATAGGCATCGCAGACCTGCGCGATCATGCGGGTAAGCGGGCGGGCGCGGGGCAGGATGTGCAGCCAGTCGTCGTGATAGCTGACCATGTGGCCGAAGGTCGTGGCGATCCGGGTGCACAGATCGGCAACAAGGGCGCGGCCTGCGGGGAAGGCGCGGACAAGGGCGGCAGTGTCAACGGCAAAGTCGCACATGATCATTTCGATCATGCGGGCGCGCAGGTGGTCTTCGGGCGTCAGGGCATGGCCGCGATGGGTGGAAAAGCGGCCTGCACGGACGGCCTTGGTGTGGGCGGCGGTGGCAGAGGCGTTCTGGGCATAGCCCTGCGGCAAGCGCGATATGGCCGAAGCGCCAAGCCCGATCAGGACGGGGGCAGTATCGTCGGTGTAGCCTTGAAAATTGCGGCGCAGGCGGCCTGACTGTGCGGCATGGGCAAGGCCGTCGGCGGGCAGGGCGAAATGGTCGATACCGATGGCGCGGTAGCCGTCGGCGGCAAACAGGTGCGCGGCGATGTTGAAAAGATCAAGCCGGGCGGCGGGCGTGGGCAGCGCCTCGGAGGGGATCATCTGCTGGCGGCGCGACATCCAGGGCACATGGGCGTAGCCGTAAAGGGCGACGCGGTCGGGGGCGAGGCTGAGCAGTTTTTGCACGGACGTGGTGATGCGCGCGGGCGTCTGGTGCGGCAGGCCATACAGGATGTCAGCATTCAGGCTGGTGACACCACGGGCGCGGATCGCCTGCACCACATCGCGGGTCAGATCGAAGCCCTGCTCGCGGCCAATGGCGGCCTGAATATCGGGGTCAAAATCCTGCACGCCGATCGAGGCGCGGTTCATCCCGGCGGCCACCAGCGCATCAAGGCGGGCATTGTCGATTTCATTGGGGTCGATCTCGACCGAGAATTCGCCGCCGGGTGCGAGGGGAAAGGCGGTGAAGATCGCCGTAGCAAGGTCGGTGATCATGGCGGGCGACAAAAGCGTAGGGGTGCCGCCGCCCCAGTGCAGACGTGCAAGGCGGATGCCGGGGGCGAGATGCGCGCGCAGCATGGCCAGTTCGGCAAGCAGCGTCTGCACATAGGCGGCAACCGGGGCAAGGGTGGAGGTGCCTTGGGTGCGGCAGGCGCAAAACCAGCAGAGCCTGCGGCAAAACGGGACATGCAGATAAAGCGACATGTCGGTGGCCGCAGGAATGGCCGCCAGCCAAGCGGCATAGTTGACGGACCCGATATGGGATGCGAATTTCGGCGCGGTGGGATAGCTGGTGTAACGCGGCACCGCTGCATCAAAGAGACCGAGGGCAGCGAGTTGCGATTCCTGTGTCATGGGCATAGGTTGCAGAGTGACGGGTACAATGGCGTTGATCCAGATCAAGGAAGGCGTGGCGATGAACGTTCCGTTTCCAAGCGGCCCACAGGATTGCGGGGATTGCCCGATCCGGCATCGGGCGGTCTGCGCGCGTTGCGACACGGATGAATTGGCGCAACTGGAGCAGATCAAGTATTACCGCACCTTTCAGGCGGGCCAGACAGTGATCTGGGCGGGCGACCGGATGGATTTCGTGGCATCGGTCGTGACCGGGATTGCGACGCTGACCCAGACGATGGAGGATGGTCGGCGGCAGATGGTGGGGCTTTTGCAGCCCTCGGATTTCGTCGGGCGGCCGGGGCGTTCGACGGCGGCCTTCGATGTGACGGCGGTCAGCGATCTGGTGATGTGCTGTTTTCGCAAGAAGCCGTTCGAGGACATGATGGTGAAAACGCCGCATGTGGTACAGCGCCTGCTGGAAATGACGCTGGACGAGTTGGACGCGGCCCGCGAATGGATGCTGGTTCTGGGGCGCAAGACGGCACGCGAAAAGATCGCAAGCCTGCTGGCGATCCTCGCGCGGCGGACATGGATGCTGAAACAGCAAAAGAGGGGCGACGCGGTTGCGTTCGAAGTGCCCCTGACGCGGGAGGCGATGGCGGATTATCTGGGGCTGACACTGGAAACGGTCAGCCGCCAGATGAGTGCGTTGAAAAAGGACGGCGTGATCGTGGTCACCGGCAGCCGCAGCGTGACAGTGCCGGATTTTGACCGGCTGGTGGAAGTGTCGGGCGATGATACGGACGGCGGCGCGCTGACGTAAGGCGCAAGGATGGGCAGAATTGCCCATCCCGCAAGAGGATGTCGGTTATGCCAAAGGCAGGGGGTCTGGCACCGTCAATGCGCCATCAGCATCGGCACGGGGCACAGTTCCAGCATTTCGCGCGTCGCCCCGCCAAACAGCGCCTCGCGCAGGCGGGAATGGCCGTAAGCCCCCATCACCAACAGGTCGGCCCCGGTGTCCATCAGGTGCCGGTTCAGCACATCGGTGACGCGTGGCATGGTTTTGGCCAGCACGGCGACATCGACATGCACACCGTGGCGCACCAGCATCTGCGACAGCATCCCGCCGGGATCCGAACGTTCAGGGCCATGGCTGCCGGGGTCGATAACGGCAAGGCTGACACTTTTGGCCTGTTTCAGCAGGGGAAGGGCGGCGCGGATGGCGGCCATCGATTCGGCGCTCTGGTTCCATGCGATGACAACGCGCTTGGGCGTTGCAGCCGAACCCAAGCCCGCATCAGGCAGCACCAGAACGGGTGCACGGCCATCAAACAGGGCGCTTTCCAGCACGATTTCGGCGTCATAGTTGCGGTTCGCGCCATACGGCTGCGGCAGGATCACCAGGTCACACAGGCGTGTGCGGGTACCCACGAGTGCGACAATGCCACCGCTTTGGGCCATTTGCGCATCGACCGCCCATGACAGGTCCGGCCCTTCGGCGGTCAGTTGCGCGCGCGCCATGTCGGCCAGTTCGGTGGCCTGCGCCTCGGCCCTTGCGACGCCGACCTGAATGACCGCCATCGCGCCGCCAAACTGGCCGTAGGTGACGGGCGTTGCATCGATGCCCAGGGCCATCACATCAAGATGGGCCTGATGGGCACGGGCAAAGGCCACAGCGGCGACGATCTGCGCCTTGGCCTGTGAGGTTTCCGTCAGAATCGCCAACAAGGATTTCATGGTCGTGTCCTCCGATTTTGGGCTGTGGGGCCAGTGTGGCGGCAGGGCGCGCGGCGTGCCTTGATCTGCGTCAAGACAAATCGGCAAACGGTTGACATGGATCAACGAGCGTTTCGGCACCCTGCGTCACATATGTGCCATCGGAACCGGCCCGCTGCAGTGGCCGCATGGCGAAGAGGACAATCAGATGTGGGATGCGGTCAAGCTCATCTTGCTGGGAATAATCATGCTGTTGGCGGGGCTTGCCGCGCAGTTCGGGCGCGACATTGCCTATCAGGCGAATGCGCTGACAATCGTGGTTGCGGCGGGGATCACCTTTCTGTGGGTGCTGCGCCATGTGGGTGAAGCGGCACCCGTGCGGCACGATCAGTATATGGATGACGTGGTGCGCGCAGGCGTGATTGCGACGACGTTCTGGGGCATCGTCGGGTTTTCGGTGGGCGCGTGGATCGCGTTTCAGCTGGCCTTTCCATCGCTGAACCCGTCATGGGCGCAGGGCATTCTGAACTTTGGCCGCCTGCGCCCCTTGCACACATCGGCGGTGGTGTTCGCCTTTGGTGGCAACGCCTTGATCATGAGCAGTTTCTATATCGTGCAGCGCACCTGTGCGGTGCGGCTGTGGGGCGGCAATCTGAACTGGTTCATATTCTGGGGATACCAGTTGTTCATCGTGCTGGCGGCGGTGGGTTACGTGCTGGGCGCAACGCAGGGCAAGGAATACGCCGAACCCGTATGGTATGTGGATATCTGGCTGACGGTCGTGTGGGTCGCGTTTCTGGTCAGTTTCATGGGCACGCTGATGACCCGGCGCGAGCCGCATATCTATGTGGCGAACTGGTTCCTTCTGTCGATGATCATCACGGTGGCGATGCTGCATCTGGTCAACAGCGCGGCGGTGCCGGTGTCGATTTTGGGGTCGGGGCAGGTGCAACTGTTCAGCGGCGTACAGGATGCGATGATCCAGTGGTGGTACGGGCATAACGCGGTCGGCTTCTTTCTGACGGCGGGCTTTCTGGGGATGATGTATTACTTCGTGCCGAAACAGGCGGAGCGCCCGGTTTACAGTTACAAACTGTCGATCATCCACTTCTGGGCGCTGATCTTTCTCTATATCTGGGCCGGCCCGCACCATCTGCATTACACCGCCCTGCCCGAATGGGCGGCGACACTGGGGATGGTGTTTTCGATCATCCTGTGGATGCCAAGCTGGGGCGGGATGATCAACGGGCTGATGACGCTGTCGGGCGCATGGGACAAGCTGCGCACCGACCCGGTGCTGCGGATGATGGTGCTGTCCCTCGGGTTTTACGGCATGTCCACGTTTGAAGGCCCGATGATGAGCATCAAGGCCGTCAATTCGCTGTCGCATTATACCGACTGGACGATCGGCCACGTGCATTCCGGTGCACTTGGCTGGAACGGCATGATCACCTTTGGCGCGCTGTATTTCCTGACGCCGCGGTTGTGGGGGCGGCAGGGTCTGTATTCGCTGAAACTTGTGAACTGGCACTTCTGGCTCGCCACCATAGGGATCGTTTTGTACGCGTCGTCGATGTGGGTGACGGGCATCATGGAAGGCCTGATGTGGCGTGAGGTCGATGCAAACGGGTTTCTGGTGAATGCGTTCACCGACACCGTGCAGGCCAAGTTCCCGATGTATGTGGTGCGGGGTCTGGGCGGGCTGATGTACCTGACGGGCGCGCTGATCATGGTGTTCAACCTGTGGAAAACGGCTGTGGGGGTGAAAGTTGTGCAACCCCAGGCCGTGCCTGCGGAATAGGGGGCGGAAATGGGTATTCTTGACCATCACAAAAAGATCGAAACGCATGCGACGCTGCTGGCAGTGCTCAGCCTGCTGGTGGTTTCCATCGGGGGGATTGTGCAGATCGCACCCCTGTTCTGGATTCAGAACACGATTGAACCGGTCACCGGCGTGCGGCCCTATACGCCCTTGGAATTGGCCGGGCGGCAGATCTACATCCGCGAGGGGTGCTATACCTGCCACAGCCAGATGATCCGCCCCATGCGCGATGAGGTGGAGCGTTACGGGCATTACTCTCTGGCGGCGGAATCGGTTTATGACCATCCGTTTCAATGGGGCTCCAAACGCACGGGGCCGGACCTTGCCCGTGTTGGCGGGCGTTATTCGGATGCGTGGCATGTGGACCATCTGACCTATCCGCAGGCGGTGGTGCCGGAATCGATCATGCCGCCCTACGGATTCCTGCTCGATGCGAAACTGGATGTCGAACATATCGACGAATTGCTGTCGGCCAGTGCCATGGTGGGCGTACCCTACACGGATGAAATGATCGCGGGGGCGCAGGCGGATGTCGCGGCGCAACTGGACCCTTACGCCGATACCGATGCCTTGCTCGCGCATTATCCCAATACCGTCGTGTCGAACTTTGACGGGCTGGCCGATGTGACGGAAATGGATGCGCTGGTGGCTTATTTGCAGGTGCTGGGCACGATGGTCGACTTTTCCACCTTTGAACCCGATCCGAACCGGTAACAGGAGCCAGGCAATGCATATGTACGAAATCCTGCGGCAATTTGCCGATAGCTGGGTCTTGCTGGCGCTGACGGGGGTGTTTCTGGGCGTGATCTTCTACGCCTTCCGGCCGGGCAGCAAACCGATGCATGACGATGCGGCGGCATTGATCTTTCGCAACGACGATGCGCCTGCAAAGAAGGGAACAAAGCCATGAAAAAACCGGAAAAGCGCGGTGCAAAACCGGCGGAAGTGTCCACCACCGGCCACGAATGGGACGGGATACAAGAGTTGAACAACCCCCTGCCCCGCTGGTGGCTGTGGACGCTTTATGCGACGATCATCTGGGGGGTGGGCTATGTGATTGCCTATCCGGCCTGGCCGATGCTGACGGGGGCGACGCAGGGTGTGGTCGGCTGGTCGGCGCGCGAGGAAGTGGCGGCGGATATCGCACGTTTCGATGCGGCGAATGCGACGATCAAGGCGCGGCTGGTGGCGGCAGACCTGACCGCGATCGGGGGCCAGCAAGACCTTGCGGCATTCGCCGAAAACGCAGGTGCCGCCGTGTTCCGCACCAATTGCGCGACGTGCCATGGTGCCGGGGCGGCGGGCGTGGTGGGCAAGGGGTATCCCAACCTGCTGGATGATGACTGGCTGTGGGGCGGCGATATTGACGCGATACTGACCACGATCACGCATGGTATCCGCAACACGGCTGACCCGGATGCACGCTGGTCACAGATGCCGGCGTTCGGGGTGGATGGCATTCTGGAGGCACCACAGATCGCGGCGGCGGTGGAACATGTGCTGGCAATTTCGGGGGCCGCGCATGATGCGGCGCTGGCCACCAAAGGGGCCGTGGTGTTCGCGGAAAACTGTGTGTCGTGCCATGGTGATGCGGGTATGGGTGACCGGACGCAGGGTGCGCCGAACCTGACCGATGCGATCTGGCTGTATGGCGGCACGCGCGATGCGCTGACTTATACGATCGTGAACGCGCGCTTTGGCGTGATGCCGCCGTGGGCGGGGCGGCTAAGTGAGGATGAACTGCGCGCGGTCGCGGTTTACGTGCATTCGCGGGGGGGTGGCGAGTAAAGCCCCCCTTCCCCAACCCCTCCCCACGAAGGGGGAGGGGAGGCGCGAGGCACCATCTTTGGTGCAGGCGATCACCATAAAACCCACTGCCCACCCCGTCACCTCACCAATCCGGCGGATACCGGGTGCCTCCCTCCTCCCTTTGTGGGGGAGGGCCGGGGTTGGGGGGGGCGTTATGCAGGGGCCATGCTGCGCCTTGTATTACCCCCAACGCACGCCTTGCAGGCGCGCCTCGCGCAGGCGGCGTTCCTCATACAGCATGTCTTGCCGCATTTCGTGGCTGGGCCGCCAGTCATGGCGTGGGGCGGCGTGCAACCGGGTCGCGATCAGCAGGCTTTGTGCAATTATTTCCAACATGATCGTTTCTCCTGTTCATGACTTCATGCTTTGAAAATGCCGTTTTTTATGCCTGAATACCAATCAGGAATCCTTTTGCGATATAAGGCAGGCTTACATGTCGATCTGGCAGGACATGCCGCCCCTGACGGCCCTGCGGGCGTTCGCGGCCTTTGCGGATGCGGGCACATTGGCGGCGGCAGGGGCGCAGACGGGCGTTACCCATGCGGCCATCAGCCAGCAGATCAGGGCGCTTGAGGCGCATTTGCGCGTGGCTTTGGTCGTAAGATCGGCACGCGGGCTGGTGTTGACCGAAGCCGGGCGCGATCTGGCGCGGGGTCTGGCCGACGGCTTTGGCATGATCAGCACGACCCTGCGCGCGCTGACGGCGGACGAAGGACTGCGGCCCTTGCGGATTACAACGACACCAGCCTTCGCCGGTGGCTGGCTGATGCCGCGGCTGGCCGATTTCCGGCGGCATCATCCGGGGGTGGACCTGATGATCGACGCCTCGCCGGAGGTGGCGCGCATCGGGCCAGAGGGGGCCGATCTTGCGCTGCGCTTTGGCAATGGCCGTTGGGCGGGGCTGGAGGCGCAGCTTTTGCTGCGTTCATCCGTGGTGGTGGTGGCAGCACCCGCGCTGATGCGCGGTCCGGTGGCATCGGTGGCCGACCTTGCGGGTTTGCCGTGGCTGGAGGAGTTGGGGACCAGCGAGGCGACGGCGTTTCTGGAAAAGTACGGCGTGACACGCGCCGAAGGACACGGGCTGACGTCGATGCCGGGAAACCTTGTGCTGGATGCCGCGCGCGACGGGCAGGGATTGGCGGTGATCGCGCGGGCGTTCGTGGAGGGCGACCTGGCGGCGGGGCGTCTGGTGGTGGTGCACGAAGACAATGAACGCGAGGGTTATTTCATCGTGACCCGCCCCGGCGTGCAACGCCCGGCGGTCAAGGCGTTTGCCACCTGGGCGCTGCGGGCGGCGGCGTGAAGGGGCACGTTCCGACAATCTGATAGGAAGCGCCTACCCTCCCCCTTTGTGGGGATGGTGGGTGCCTTGATCGGCAGCCGTCTTGACGCAGATCAAGGTCCCGCGCGCCATACCATCGCATAAGCGGGGCATCCCCATAGGAGCATGCCCGTTGTCAGCCCCCGATACCGAACCCGAACGTCTGTATGCCGCGCGCGAGCCTGTGTTTCCGCGCCGCGTCAAGGGGGCGTTTCGCAACCTGAAGTGGTGGATCATGGGGGTGACGCTGGGCATCTACTACATTACGCCTTGGATCAGATGGGATCGCGGCCCAAACCTGCCGGATCAGGCGGTGCTGGTCGATATCGCCTCGCGGCGGTTCTTCTTCTTCATGATCGAAATCTGGCCGCATGAGTTCTACTTCGTCGCGGGGCTGCTGGTGATGGCGGGCCTCGGGTTGTTCCTGTTCACATCCGCGCTTGGCCGGGTCTGGTGCGGTTATGCCTGCCCGCAAACAGTGTGGACCGACCTTTTCATCCTTGTCGAACGCTGGATCGAGGGGGACCGCAATGCACGCGTGCGGCTGCACAGGCAGGCGATCAACGGGGAAAAGATCGCGAAACGCGCGGTGAAGTGGTCAGTCTGGCTGTTGATCGGGCTGGCCACCGGGGGCGCGTGGGTCTTTTATTTCACCGATGCGCCGACCCTTGCGCGGGACCTCGTGGCGGGCACGGCGCATCCTGCGGCCTATGTCACGATTGCCATCCTGACGGCCACAACATTCCTGTTCGGCGGGTTTTTCCGCGAACAGATCTGCATTTATGCCTGCCCATGGCCGCGCATCCAGGCGGCAATGGTGGATGAGGACACGATCACCATCGGCTATCGCGACTGGCGGGGGGAACCGCGCGGCAAGGTTCATGCGCAAGGGGCGGGCGATTGCATCGACTGCATGGCTTGCGTCAACGTCTGCCCGATGGGGATCGATATCCGCGACGGGCAGCAGATGGCCTGCATCACCTGCGGCTTGTGCATTGATGCCTGCAATGACGTCATGGCGAAGATCGACCGCCCGCCGAACCTTATCGGCTATCTTGCGCTGACAGATGAGGTGGCCGAACGCGCGGGCAAGGCGACCAAGCCCGTCTGGAAACATATCCTGCGTCCGCGCACGATCTTGTACACGGTGCTGTGGGGCGGGATTGGTGTGGCGCTGATCGTCGCGCTATTCCTGCGCTCGGACATTGATGTCGATGTCAGCCCGGTGCGCAACCCGACTTTCGTGACGCTGTCGGACGGCACGGTCCGCAACACCTATGACCTGCGGCTGCGCAACAAGACGGGCGCGGACCGTGTGTTCCAGATCACCGCGCGCACGGAAACACCGCTTCGCCTGACAATGGAAGGGCATGACGGGCTGTTCATCCGGGTGCCTGCGGATGCGACGCAAGAGGTGCGCATTTACGTGGATGCGCCCGGCGGCGATCCTGCGGCAAGCGCCGATCAGACCGACCTGCGCCTGTGGATCGAAGACCCGGCAGGGCGCGACCGGGTGGCCAAAGACACCCATTTCAACGGCACGGGGGCGGACTGATGCGCGAATTGACAGGGCGGCATGTGCTGGCGATGACGGTGGGGTCGTTTGGCGTGATCATCGCAGTCAATCTGGTGATGGCTTACAAGGCCGTCAGCACCTTTCCGGGGGTGGAGGTGGCAAGTTCATACGCGGCTGGCGTGGGTTTTGATGCGCGCCGCGCCGCACAGGTGGCCTTGGGGTGGGATGTGGTTGCCAGCCATGAAAAGGGCGCGTTACGCTTGGATTTTCGCGATGCGGGCGGCGTTGTGCACCCGCGCGCGCTGCAGGTGATGGTGGGCCGCGTGACCGAAGCGGCGGATGACCGTACCGCAGATGTGGTCTGGGATGGCGCGGGCTATGCCGTGCCGATGGACCTTGCCCCCGGTCTGTGGCGGGTGGATGTGGCGGCCACGGCGGCAGATGGCACGGCGTTTCAACGCCGCCTTGAACTGCGGGTGCGGCCATGACGATGCAGCAAACCATGGCCTGTCCGGCCTGCGCGGTGGCCCCGCTTGCCGAATGGCAGGCGGCACGGGCCCCTGCCCCGGACGCGCGGGTGCTGCTGTCGCTGCCCGGTGCGCATTGCGCGGCCTGCATCGCGGGGATCGAGGCCGCGTTGATGGCGGTGCCCGGCGTGCAATCGGCACGCGTGAACCTGACACAGAAACGCGCGTCGGTGGCGGCCACGCCCGAGGTGACGGCAGATGCGCTGGTTGCGGCGGTGACAGGCGCGGGGTTTGAGGCGCATCTTCTGGACCCGGGCCTGCTGTCATCGGCGGAAACGGACCGGCAAGGGCGTGATCTGCTGATGCGGCTGGGCGTTGCGTTCTTTGCGATGATGAACGTGATGCTGCTGTCTGTCGCGGTCTGGTCGGGTGCCACGGATGCAACGCGCGACATGTTCCACTGGATTTCCGCTGCCATCGCCCTGCCCACGGTGCTGTTTTCAGGCCAGCCATTCTTTCGGTCGGCCTATGCCAGCCTGCGCGCCGGGCGGTTGGGGATGGATGTGCCGATATCGTTGGCGTTGATCCTCGCGTCAGGGATTTCACTGTTCGAGACCATCTACGCGGGGCATCACGCCTATTTCGATGCCGCCGTGATGCTGTGCTTTTTCCTGCTGGCGGGGCGGTATCTGGACCACCGGACACGGGCGCTTGCGCGGTCGGCGGCCGAAGAACTTGCGGCGTTAGAAGTGCCGCGCGCAACCGTGCTGCGCGGCGGCGTGGCGATGGTGGTGCCGATTGCTGATGTTGTTGCGGGCGATGCGATGCGCGTGATGCCGGGCGAACGACTGCCAGCGGATGGCGTGGTGACGGATGGCGCGTCCGAACTTGACCGGTCCTTGCTGACCGGGGAAAGCGCGCCGGTGGCGGTCGCTTTGGGGGCAGCCGTCAGCGCGGGCGAGGTCAATTTGACAGGCGTGCTGACCGTGCGGGTGACGGCGGCAGGGCGGGACAGTTCCTTGCACCGGATGGCCGATCTGGTGGCGGTAGCGGAAAGTGCCAAGGGGGCGATGCGGTCGCTCGCGGACCGGGCGGCACGGCTGTATTCGC
>JANNKX010000191.1:0-1750 GCA_031396505.1 Rhodobacterales bacterium | reverse complement strand
GGAACCGCTCGAACAGCAGGGAATAGCGCAGGGGATCAAGATCGGTGATCGTGAGGGCATAGGCGACGAGGGAACCTGCCCCCGACCCGCGACCGGGGCCAACGGGAATACCCTGCCCCTTGGCCCATTGAATAAAATCGGCGACGATCAGGAAATAGCCGGGAAAGCCCATCTGTTCGATCACGCCCAGTTCGAAATCAAGGCGCGCGGTGTAGTCGGCGACACTGACAGCATGGGGGATGATGGCAAGGCGCGCGGCGAGGCCCGCATGCGCCTGACGGCGGAGTTCATTGACCTCGTCATTGGCAAATTTTGGCAGGATCGGCGCGCGCTTATAGGCGGCAAAGGCGCAGCGGCGGGCGATTTCAACAGTGTTTTGCAGCGCCTCGGGCAGGTCGGCAAACAGGGTTGCCATTTCGCCTTCGGACTTGAAATAGTGCTGGGTGGTCAGGCGGCGGCGGGGTTGTTGTTGATCGACATAGGCCCCGTCGGCGATGCAGATCAGGGCATCATGCGCCTCGTACATGGATGCTTTGGGGAAATAGACATCGTTGGTGGCAACCAGCGGCAGACCCATGTCATAGGCCATTTCCACCAGCCCGCGTTCGGATCGCGCCTCGGCGTCAGGCAACCGCCCGCCTTCACCGGGATGGCGTTGAAGTTCGACGTAAAGGCGGTCGGGGAATGCGGAGGCTAGTGCCTGCATCAAGGCACGGGCTTTTGGCACTTGTCCTGCGGCCAGCAGCAGGGCGAGGGGGCCTTCGGGGCCGCCGGTCAGGCAGATCAGGCCTGCACTATGGGCTGCAAGTTCGGCCAGGGTGACCTGCGGCAGGTGCCCGCCGCCTTGGCCGTTCGGGCCGATGTAAAGGGCCGTGTTCAGCTTCATCAGGTTCATGTAGCCGGCATCGTTCTGTGCCAGCAGCACGATGGGCGCGGGCATGCGGGGGCGTTCACCGGGAGTGGCGGGATCATGGGCAAGGCTGATCTGGCAGCCGACGATGGGCTGCAGACCGGCAGCTTGGGCTGTGACGGAGAATTCAAGGGCGGCAAACATGTTGTTAGTGTCGGTCACCGCGACGGCGGGCATGGCGGCGGCCTTGCACAGATCGACCAGCTTTTTCACCGGCACCGCCCCTTCCAGCAAGGAATGTTCGGTATGGACGCGCAGATGGATGAAACGGGGGGCATTTGTCATGGGCTAAAGCCTAACGAAGCGGCGGGGCGGGGGGAAGGGGTGGGCGCGCGAAGATTGCGCTTGCAAGACGGGCCCGGCGCGGGTTCACATAGGCGTAAGGGTGTGCGACCCGCTTTACGCCGCATCGGGCGGGCGCGCGATCGACCCATGGTGCAGAGACCGCGGCGGGCAAAACCTATGGCTGACATCGCGTTTCACTTGAACGGAACGCAGGTCACGGTGACAGGGGCCTCCTCCACCCGGACACTTCTGGATTGGCTGCGCGAGGACGCGCATCTGTGCGGCACCAAGGAAGGCTGCAATGAGGGCGATTGCGGGGCCTGCACGGTGATGGTGACAGATGGGCGTGGCGCGCGTGCGCTGAACGCCTGCATCCTGTTCCTGCCACAACTGGATGGTTGTGCGGTGCGCACGGTGGAAGGCATCGCCGGGCCGGATGGCGCATTGCATCCGGTGCAAGAGGCGATGATCACACATCACGGCTCGCAATGCGGGTTTTGCACGCCGGGGTTTGTGGTGAGCATGGCGGTTGCACATCTGAATGGGCGCACGGAT
>JANNKX010000187.1:0-9916 GCA_031396505.1 Rhodobacterales bacterium | reverse complement strand
CCATGCCGTGCTGGACATCATCGAAGACGAAAAACTGTGCGATCGCGCCAATGAGCTGGGCAGCCGCCTGAAACAGCGGCTGGAGGCGATCCGGTCGGTCACCCCCGAAATCAGCGATATCCGCGGTCCGGGCTTCATGGTCGCCGTCGAATTCGCCAATCCCGGCACGCATGAGCCCGACGCAGGCTTTACCACCCGCGTGCGGTTGGAGGCGCTGAAGCGCGGCCTGATCCTGCTGACCTGCGGGGTTTACGGCAACGTGATCCGCTTCCTTGCCCCGATCACCATCCCCGACGCGCATTTTGCCGAAGCGATGAACATCCTCGAAGAATCCGTCGCCGCCGCGCGGGCATGATCAGGCGAGTCTGACAGCCCCTCGCAGGCAGAGAATCACCCGTAACATTGGTGGGGTGTTTCGCGGGGGAAGCGGCTGCACAACCGATGCAAAAAAAAATCCTCCGATCACCCCAAAGCGTTGCATTAGCGCCTAATTGGTGCATTTCAATCAAATGACACACGCACAGATTGTATTTTGCGTCGCCTGACTGGCTAAAAAGACAGTGTCTACAACTAAAGATGTAGCTTCACTTCTGCCGAACAGAACGCCGTTTTCAATTCTGGCCGCAATAAGGCAGCTGCCGCAATCATGACGCAATTCTAAAAATAGCTTAAAAGCAATGACTTACCAGTAAGACTTTTTGATGCTGACGTGAACACAATAGCGGCATTGAGGAACGATCGTTTCAATAACGCCAGCTTTGTAGAACCTTTTTCGCGTGACCATAGACTAAGTAATATTCTGACGGAGGACGGATTGTGGACGGTAATGCATTTGTTGGATCCGACGGCGACGGATGCCCCGGCGGCATCGGCGGCAGAACAATCATCGTCGCTGGTGGTGCCGGCTTTGTCGGCTCGCATCTTTGTGATGCCCTGATCAGCTGCGGTCACAATGTCATCTGTGTTGACAATCTGCAGACCGGGCGCATCGGCAACGTCGCCCATCTGATGACACACCCGCGTTTCCAATTTCTGCAGCATGATGTCATCGTGCCCCTGCACGTCGACGGGCCGGTTGATGAGATCTACAACCTCGCCTGTGCTGCCTCGCCGCCGCTGTATCAGAAAGACCCGCTCCATACCTTCAAGACCTGCGTCTATGGTGTGATGAACCTGCTGATGCTTGCGAAATCAAAAGGCGCGCGCATCCTGCAATCCTCCACCTCCGAGGTTTATGGCGACCCCGAAATTTCGCCACAGCCCGAATCCTATCGTGGGGCGGTCAATACCGTCGGTCCCCGCGCCTGTTATGATGAGGGCAAGCGCGCGGGTGAAACCCTGTTCTGGGAATTTGGCCAGCATCAGGGGGTCGACACCCGCATCGCGCGTATCTTCAATACCTATGGTCCCCGCATGCACCCCGATGACGGGCGCGTTGTGTCAAACTTTGTCGTCCAGGCCCTGCGCGGTGATGCCATCACGATTTACGGCGATGGCACGCAGACGCGGTCGTTCTGTTATGTCAATGATCTGATTGATGGGCTGATGCGGCTGATGGCATCGGGCGAAAAAATGCCCGTCAATCTGGGCAATCCCGGCGAATTCACCATGCTGGAACTGGCGCAGATGGTGCTGCGCCTGACAGGCGCGCGCGCGCCCCTTGTGCGCCGCCCCTTGCCCCAAGACGACCCGCGCCAGCGCAAGCCCGACATCACCCGCGCGCAGCGCCTTCTGGGCTGGACACCGTCCATCGCCCTCGAACAGGGTCTGACCCTGACCATCGCGCATTTCGCCACAGAATTGGGCTTACCGGCGCGCATGGTGGAAATGGCCTGACATGGACAGCGCGCGGGCAGTTCTGGTTACTGGCGGGGCGGGTTTCATCGGCGCACATGCCTGCAAGGCCTTGCAGGCTGCGGGCATCCTGCCCGTCACTTACGACAATCTGTCAACCGGCCACCGGGATGCCGTTCGCTTTGGCCCTTTCGCGCAGGGCGATGTGCGCGACAGCACGGCCCTGTTGGCGGCAATGACGGCGCATCGGGTGACGGCGGTGCTGCATTTCGCGGCCTCTGCCTATGTCGGCGAATCCGTAAATGATCCGGCAAAATATTATGATAACAACATCGGTGGCATGATTGCCTTGCTGGCCGCATCGCGCGCGGCAGGCATTTCACATATCGTATTTTCATCCAGTTGCGCCACTTACGGCGTACCCGACACCCTGCCGATCACCGAGGCGACGCCACAGCGCCCGATCAACCCATACGGCCGCACCAAGCTGATCTGCGAGGATATGCTACGCGACCATGCCGCGGCTTACGGGCTGCACTATGCCGCCTTGCGCTATTTCAACGCCGCAGGCGCCGATCCGGATGGCATCATCGGCGAACGGCACGATCCCGAAACCCACCTGATCCCGCTGGCCCTGCAGGCGGCGGCGGGCATGACCGGGCCGCTGGCCATCTTTGGCACCGATTATGATACCCCCGACGGCACCTGCATCCGCGACTACATTCACGTCAACGACCTTGCCCGCGCCCATGTCATGGCACTGCATCACCTGATGGCGGGGCATGGCAGCACCACCCTGAACCTTGGGTCCGGCACCGGGCATAGCGTGCTGGACATTGCCCATGCCATCCACCGCGTCACAGGCCACACCGTGCCCCTGCGCCATGCGCCACGTCGCGCCGGTGATCCGACCGTGCTGACCGCCGATGCAACCCTTGCCGCCAGCACCTTGGGATTTCGCACCGCACTGTCAGATATCGACACCATCATCCGTCATGCCGCACCGTGGTTCGGATTGGGGGCACGCCATGCCGTCGCGGTCTGATCCCCGGTTCCTCGCACCGATCCTCACCGGGCGCACGCGCGTGATCTACCTTGCCCTTGCCGCCCTTTGGGCACTCGCCGCCCTGTTTTTCTGGCAATGGTGGCTGCGGCCATCGCATTTCGTCGGTTGGGCACCGTTCCTGTTCGTAACCATCCCCCTGATCTGGATTTACGCCCTGCAGCTGTTCTTCGTCTATGTCCTGCTGCATGCCGCGCGCAGCGCCGCCCCCGACCCCGCCCCCGGCCAATGGCGCGTCGCCATGATTGTGACCAAAACCCCGTCTGAACCCTTTGCCGTGCTGGAACGCACGCTGCGCGCCATGCTGGATCAGGATTATCCGCATGATACCTGGCTTGCCGATGAAGACCCCGCGCCGGATACCGTCGCATGGTGTGGGGCCCATGGCGTCCGCATCTCCACCCGCAAGGGGCGCGCCGACTATCACCGCGCCACATGGCCCCGCCGCACCCGGTGCAAGGAAGGCAACCTCGCGTTTTTCTATGACCATTGGGGTTACGCCAACTATGATATCGTCAGCCAGCTGGACGCTGACCACATCCCGCAACCGGGCTACCTGCGCGAAATCATCCGCCCCTTTGCCGATCCCGGCGTCGGCTATGTCTCGGCCCCCAGCATCTGCGGCGCCAACGCGCCCGAAAGCTGGGCCGCCCGCACCCGCCTGCACACCGAGGCCGCCTTTCACGGCGTGTTTCAGTCCGGCTATACCGCCGCCTTCGCCCCCATGTGCATCGGGTCGCACTACGCCGTGCGCACGGCCGCACTGAAAGACATCGGCGGCCTTGGTCCCGAACTGGCCGAGGACCATTCCACCTCCATGCTGATGAACGCGGGCGGCTGGCGTGGCGTGCATGCCATTGATGCGATCGCCTATGGTGACGGGCCCGCGTCCGTCGCCGATATGGTGACGCAGGAGTTTCAATGGTCGCGCAGCCTGACGACCCTGCTGTTGCAATACACGCCGCGCTATCTGCCGCACCTGCCCTTCCGGCTGCGCTTTCTCTATGTGTTCTGCCAGACGCTGTATGCGATGTTCGCCGTTACATCGCTGATGGTGTATATCGCACCTCTACTGGCGTTAGGCTTTGACATCCGCTTTGCCGATGTGACCTATCCTGCCTTTATCGGCCACGCCGCACCGTGTGCCATGTTGATGACCACCATCGCCTACCGGATGCGGGCAGACGGCTTTTTCCGCCCGTTCCGCGCGCCTGTCATCGGATGGGAGAAAATGCTGTTCCTGTCACTGCAATGGCCTTGGGTGTTCTGGGGTTGCGCCATGGCGATCCGCGACCGGATCACCGGCAAATTCGTCGATTTCCGGATTACGCCCAAGGGCCAGTCCGCAATGCGCCGCCTGCCCGCCAAGATCGTGGGGCTTTACGCCACCCTCGCCTTCGGCTGTTCGGTGCCGGTGTTGCTGGCCGACGATCTGACCGATGCGCGCGGTTTTCTGCTGCTCGCGCTGTTGAACGGAATGCTGTATACGTCCCTTGTGGTGGTGATCGTTTATCAGCACCTGAAAAAAACGGGCATCGCATGGCGCGGCGGCGCGCGTGACCTTGGGTTCCAACTGATTGCGGCCAGCAGTGTTGTTGTTTTACTCCTCGCTGGCTTTGCATGGCGCGGCGTCGAAGGGCTGCATGCACTGGCCTTCGGGCTGGAACCGTTGCAGCTCGTGCGGGCTGAATATGCGCTTTCCGGGGCCTACAGCGGCACTACACTCAATGTTCATTTTCGGTTTGATCCCCAGTGGAACTGATTTTTGCAAGTTATTTGAAATCGACCGCCCCATTTCGGGCAAATTGAAAGAGAGGCCAAGATGACACACCGCACCCACACCCCTTTCACCTTCATCTGCCTGACGGCGGCGTGTTCGCTTGCCGTGTGGCCCACGCTCGCGGCCCCGCCCGGCAGCCTGCCCTTTGGTGCCTATGATCCGGGTGGCGATTTCACCGATGACAACGCCCTTGCGATCGAGCATGTCTTTCTGCCGTGGGAGGACGTGTTCCTGCCCTCACTGAACGACGCCGATGCCTATGCGCTGGAACGCAACCGCGCGCTGGTTGTGACGGTCGAACCCTGGACCTGGACGCGCGACGAACGCAATACTGCCGCCGTGCTGCAGGCGGGCATTGCCGACGGCACCTATAATGCCAACATGACCGCCATCTGTTCCGTGCTGGCCACCCTGCAAAGCCCCGTCACCCTGCGTTGGGCGCATGAGATGGATGACGACAACGGTCAGTTCATCTGGGCCGGATGGCAGCCCGACACCTATATCGCGGCGTTTCGCCAGATGATCGATGTTTGCCGCGCTGCAGCCCCCGACATCAACATCATGTGGTCCCCTTTGGGCGATGAAGGCATGGAGGCGTACTATCCCGGCGATGAATACGTCGATCTGGTTGGCGTGTCCGTCTTTGGCCTGCAAGCCTTCGATCAGGCCGAATTCGGCCGCGACCGTACCTTCACCGAAATTCTGGGGCCACGCTACGCACGCGCCGCAGCTTTTGGTAAACCCGTGGTGGTCGCCGAAGTCGCCTATTCCGGGACCGAGGCTTATGTCGCCAACTGGGAAAATGACCTGCGCAAACCGCGCCCGGAATACCCCGAACTGGTCGGCGTGGTCTATTTCAACCAAAAGGAAGTCTACCCTTGGCCCGATAGTCTGGGCCTGCCCGACTGGCGGCAGGATTTCCGTATCACCAACAACTGATCCGGCCGTTCTGAACGACGTTCTCCAGCGGATCACCTTTGCATGTTGCGTGTCGTGCTCAATCGGCTGAAGCTGATAAAGCATGACATGCTTTCGTGGGGAAAACGGGGCTTGGCAGCCCCGCGCCACGCCTTTGTTGCAACAAGCTGCCCATTGCGCCCTTGACGCACGGCAAATTGCCGCCGGTTTCGCATCACACCCGCGCGCGCCTGTTGCATTGCGCAAATCCCGCCATATCCGGTATCGACAGCGTGCCATGTGACATCATGTGGTGGGCGCGAACGTCAGGATCATATCGCAACAACGTCACCATCCCGCCCCATTCCCGGCCCAATGCTGCGGCTTAATGGCTTGAGGATAATCCGCCGAGACACAAACCCACCGTCAGGCGCTTGGCGCAGACCCTTGGTCTAAACCATCGCATCGAACAGAACCGGGCAGCAAAAAGGGACGCAGACATGACCATGACAGGAAAAGGTACAGCCGCGCTGTCCGTGCTGCTGCTCGCCGCCGCAATTGCGCTGCCAGGTCCCGCTGTGGCACAGGGCTCGCAAGCAGAAAGCCCGCAACCGATGCCTGTGCAGTTTCCCCCACAACATACCCGCACGGCGTCAAACGGCTTTGACTGGCTTGCCCCCACGCGCAACGCAGGCACCCTACCCGTTACAACGGTCTACCAGATCGGTCAGGGCTCCTACATCTGTGCCCCTGCGGGCTTTGGGCGCAAATCACGCTGTTACGCGAACTGATACGCCGCCACGCCATCCGGCACGCCACATTTTGACCCCGCTCTGGCAATAACTCGCCCAACACACAGTTTGACGGAACCTTTCCGTGCGTCCTGCGTTACAGTTGTTATCTCACCATGATTTCAACGAGGCCAAAATGAACAAATTTCTGATGATGATCCCGCTGCTGACACTTGGTCTGGCCGGGTGCCAGACCGAAGGCCAGAACGCAGCGCTTGGTGGATTGGGTGGCGCGGCCATTGGCGCGGCAGTGTCCGACAATGAAACACGCGGCGCCCTGATTGGTGCTGCAGTCGGTGTTGCTGCGTCGACGCTGGTACGTCCGGCAAATGCGAACGGTCAGTGCACCTATCGCAACACCTCGACCGGCCAGACCTATCTGGCAGCCTGCCCGTAAGATTTCAGACAGGCATGCCAGACGGTGTGCCTGTCTTGGATTCGGCGACCCAAGGCGTTTCCCGCCGCCTTCACCCATCGGATCGCGCGGCTACGCGCGATCCCGCCGAAACAGCACCGCCGTCCCGATCCCCCCTGCCGCCGCAATCGCCGCAAGGCCATGCCCGCCCCGCAGATGGTGAAACAACCGCACGGCCAAAATCGCCCCTGACGCCCCGATCGGATGCCCCCGCGCCAGCGCCCCGCCGCCTTGGTTCACACAGGCCGGATCAAGCCCCGCCGCCTGCACACAGGCCATCGCCTGCACCGCATAGGCCTCCATCATCTCCACCTGCGTCACCGGACCTGCCATCACTGCCCGGATCGCCGCCACGGGTGCAAGCCCCGGCTGCATCGGATCGCCCCCCAGCGTCGCCCCCGCAACAATCCGCAACGCGCCCGCATACCCCGCCGCCAAACGCGCCGACACCACCAGACACACCGCCGCCCCATCCGCCGCCACCGCCGCATTCGCCGCCGTGATGCTGCCCGTGATCACCGTCGCCCGCGCCGCCAGACCTGCGGTCATCGCCCGCGCAAACGCATCGCGCGCTACACCCTGCAAAGGCACGATCTCGGGAAACGCCGCCGCCAGCGCCTTCCGGTGGCTGTCCACCGCCCATGCATCCTGTGCGGCGCGTGAAATTTCCAACCGCATCGCCAAGGCATCCGCCGCAACCGCCATATCCGGGTCACGCTCCGGCCATGGCGTAAACGGTGCCTGATCATAGGGTACGGGCGCACCACCATCCGGGTCGGTCGCAAACCGCAACGGCCTGCGCGAATAGCTTTCGACCCCCCCCGCGATCACCACCTCGGCCTGCCCCGCCGCAATCATCGCCTGCGCCATCCGCACCGCATCAAGGCCGCCTGCGCATTGCCGGTCAATCGTCAGGCCCGCCACCCGCTGCGGCAACCCCGCCGCCAGTGCCACCCGCCGCGCCGGATTGCCCCCAGCACCCAAGGCGTTGGCAAGGATCACCTCATCCACTGCCGCCGCACCCAGACCCGCATCCGCCAGCACCGCCAGCACCACCGGCACCGCCAACCCCTCGATCGACAGCTTGGCAAACGCCCCGCCCCGTGGGCACACCGCCGTGCGCCGGGCCGCAATGATGAATGCCGTCATGTCAACGCCGCGAGATCGGTTTTCCCCGACGGCAGCAGCGGCCACGCCGCCACCCAGCGTATGTTGCGCGGGGCCACCAGCGGCCCCAGCCGCGCCCGCGCCGCCTGCATGATCGCACCTGTCTGCGCCGGATCACCCTGCATGACCGCGTCAATCACATGCCCACGCAGTCCGTCCTTGCGGGCGATCACCGCCACCTGCAGCACCCCCGGCAGCGTTGCCAGAAACGCCTCCACCGCTTCGGGAAAGACGTTCTGATCGGCAATCGTCACCATGCGTCCTGTCCGGCCCGACAGGTGCAGATACCCATCCGCAATCCACCCCGCCTCGCCCAATGAAAGCCAGCCGTCACGCCACACAGCCCCGCCCGGATCGCCCGCATAGCCCGCACACAGATAGGGCGACCGCACCCAGATGATGCCATCGCGCAGATCAATCTCCACCCCCGGATAGGCCCGCCCGACCGACCCTTCGGGCGTGTCCGCATCCGTCAGCGTGATGAAACTCGTCTCTGCCGCGCCGTAAAACTCGGCGATCTGTGCCCCCACGGCCACCTGTGCCAGCCCCGCCCGCAGCCCCAGATCCAGCTTTGCCCCCCCAATCACGATCCAGCGCAAATCCGGCCAATCCAACCCCGCGTCCAGCATCATCCGCACCTGCGCAGGCGTCGCATAGATCATCCCCAGCCCCCGGTCGCGCAGTGCCATCGCCGCCCTGTCGGGGCGCAACCGGTCCAACAAATGCACCTCCGCCCCCAGATGCATCCCCTCCAACGCGCCATACAGCGCGATCGAATGTGTCAACCGCCCCACCACACCGATACGCGCCCCCGGCCCGATCCCGAACAGCCCCGCATTCACCGCAAAGGATGCCGTCCAACTGCCCACATCGCGCAAAATCCGCCGTGGTGCGCCCGTGCTTCCGCCCGTCAGCGTCTCGAACGCGCCCGGCCCCGCCGCCACAGGCTGTGCGCCACCGATGCGAAACCCCGATCCCTGCGCCAACGCCTGCGCCAGCGCCATTTCCCCCGGACGATCCGCAATTGCAGGCCCGTCGCCGGGCATCGCGGGCCCCAGCGCCCGCCCATCTGCCCCGATCAACCGCGCCGCAGGATGCCATGCAAACGCAGCCATCGGTCAGAACTGCGCCCGCACCTGCCGCGCCGCCGCGACCAGCAGCGACAAGTCCACCGCCACCGCCGTGAATGTCGTGCCCCAGCCGATGCAGGCCTGCGCCGTTGCCACATCCGTCACCAGAATACCCGCAGGCTTGCCTGTCGCCACAATCGCCTTGATCGCGCGTTCGACGACCTGACGCACCTCGGCGTCCGCCATCCCGCCCGTGCGCCCCATCGACATCCCCAGATCGGCAGGCCCGATGAACAGCGCATCCACCCCGTCAACCGCCGCGATGTCCGCAATTGCATCCACCGCCGCCAGCGTCTCGATCTGCACGATCAGGCATAACTCCGCCCCCGCCCCCTCGAAATACCCCGGCACCGCGCCATAACGGTTGGCCCGCGTCATCCCCGACACGCCCCGCACCCCGCGCGGCGGATAATGCATCGCGCGCACCGCCGCCGCCGCCTCATCCGCCGTTTGGACGTAAGGGATCATCAGGGTCTGCGCGCCCAAATCCAGAAACCGCTTGATCAGCACTGTGTCATTCGTCGCAGGCCGCACCACCGCCTGCACCCCATGCGCCGCCAATGCCTGCATCATCGCCAGCGTGTCGGGCACATCCGTCACCGAATGTTCGGTATCGACCACCACCCAGTCATAGCCCGTGCAGGCCAGCGCCTCGGTCACCACCGGCCCCGGCACCGTGTTCCAGATGCCGATCTGCTGCCGCCTTGCCGCAAGCCCCGCCTTGAACGCGTTCACTGGCAGTTTCATTTCAACACCGTGGCCACTCGCTGCAGCGCCAGCAGATACCCCTGTGTGCCACAACCTGCGATTACCCCATCTGCCCGCTGGCTGACGTAGGAATGATGCCGAAACGCCTCGCGCTTGTGGACATTGCTGATA
>JANNKX010000124.1:0-10846 GCA_031396505.1 Rhodobacterales bacterium | reverse complement strand
GTACGGTCTTTTTTCCACACCCGCTTGGACACCGAAAAGCAGCCGCAAAATCGACGACGCTTTTGGACCTCTGCTGGCACATCTTGCGGGGGCGGGGCAGCAGGTGTTGCCGGTGTTGCGGCAGGCGCACTTGCCTGCGTCCCCGGTGCTTCGCGTTCTGGAGCGGATGCAGCGGGTTGTGATACCGGTGTCGGCGTCACGTCTGGCGGCGTTGTGCCGCCACCTCCGCCCGTGCCGCCTTCTGGTGGTTCTTCCTGTGCAAAGGCGGCACTGCCCAGTAAGAGTTGGCCTGACGCATCAAACGTCAGGGGCCCTGCCACAAACAAGGCCGCAAGGGCTGTGGTGGTGCCCAGACGGGTCAGCGCGGAAAACAGGTTCATAACAGGTGGCTCCACAGGTTGAGTTGACGTTCAACCTGGACCATCACCCCGATTTTGGCCGCAACTCTTGCGCTTATCAGGCCGTTGTGGGGTTTTTTATTGCCAAAGCCTGCATCAGATCACCCACCAGATCATCCGGATCCTCCAGCCCCACCGACAGGCGGATCAGGCCGGGCGTAATGCCAAGCAGGTCTTTCTGATCCTGCGGCAGGCGTTGATGCGTCGTGGTCGCCGGATGCGTCGCGATGGATTTGGCATCCCCCAGATTGTTGGATATCTTGATGATCTCCAGCGCGTTCATGAAGGCAAACGCCGCCGCCTTGCCCGCCGCAACGTCAAACGCCACCAGCGTGCCCCCCGACCCCATCTGGCGCATCGCAAGGGCGTGCTGTGGATGGCTGTCCAGCCCCGGAAAAATCACGCGCGCCAACGCGGGGTGCCCCTGCAACGCCGCCGCGACCTTGGCCGCACTGTCGGCCATCGCCCGGCAGCGCAGATCCAGCGTCGCCATGCCGTTCAGCATGATCCAGGCGGTGAACGGCGACATGGAGCCGCCGGTGTGCTTCATATAAGGCTCCACCGTCTTGCGGATGAAGTCACGGCTGGCGCAGATCACCCCGCCAAGGGCACGGCCCTGCCCGTCGATGTGTTTGGTGGTGGAATAAACGACGACATCGGCGCCCTGTTCCACGGCGCGCGAAAAGATCGGCGTCGAAAAGACATTGTCGCAGATCACAATCGCCCCTTGCCGGTGCGCAATGGCCGAAACAGCTTCAATATCGACCAGCTCCAGCGTCGGGTTTGACATGGATTCGAAGAACACCGCCTTTGTGTCTGATGTAACAGCCTTTTCCCAGGCAGTCAGGTCAGCGCCATCAACAAAGGTCACCCGGACGCCATACCGCGTCAGCACCTCTTCCAGAATATACAGGCAGGACCCAAACAGCGCGCGCGATGACACGACGTGGTCACCTGCCCGCAGCATCGACATCAGCGCGCCATTGACTGCCGCCATGCCCGACGCCGTGGCAAAGGCATCCTCGGTGCCCTCAATCGCGGCAATGCGTTCTTCGAACATCCGCGTTGTCGGGTTGCCGTAGCGGGCATAGATGAACTCGTCCTCGCCCGCCTTCAGAAACCGCGCCTCGGCGGCCTCGGCCGTGGGGTAGACGAACCCTTGGGTCAGGAAAATCGCCTCGGCCATCTCGCCATACTGGCTGCGGCGGCTGCCTTCGTGCACCAGTTGCGTGCGGGTTTTCCAGTCTTTCGTCATCGCGCAAAGGCCTCCCGGCCAAGAAAAAGCCCCGGCAAAGAGATGCCGGGGCGCAATGCCCTGAACCTCTTTAGCGGTTTGTTTAACGTGGCCCGCAATCCGGTAACAAAACACCACAATTCATGCTTACGCCAAGCGATTGTTGACGTCAACCAAGCCGCGTCACCTGGATGTCACGGCTTCGTTAAGTGGCTGTCATCACCGGCTCCTACACTAAATCTTGTGAACTAGCCCGATGATGGCCCATAATGTCGCAAGTTGCCCCTTTTCGCGCAGATGCCACCCGGAACGGGTTGCGTTTTGATGCGGCGGAACTTGAGGCCAAACTTGGCCAACTGCGCCCCGGTCGCCCCCTGATCATCATGATCCACGGCTATCGCCACGAACCGGGGCATCCGCATGACTGCCCGCATCAGCACATTTTATCGGCAACGCCCGACACGCCCGACCCGCGTGTCATCAGCTGGCCCACGGCCCTTGATCTGGACGGGCGGGATGCCATGGGTATCGCCTTTGGCTGGCCCGCGCGCGGCACGATCTGGGGGGCCTATGCACGTGCCGGACAGGCCGGGCGGCAATTGGCGCAACTGATTGGGCAGTTGCCCATGGATCGCCCCGTGCATATCATCGCGCATTCGTTTGGTGCGCGGGTGGCGCTGCGGGCCATCAGCCTGCTGCAACAGGCGCGTGTGCAGCGCGTGATCCTGCTGTCAGCGGCCGAGTTGCGCCGACCTGCCCGCGTGGCCATGACCAAGGCGGTTGGGACCGATATCATCAATATCTGCACCCGCGACAATGGGTTCTTTGACGCCGGTCTGTCGTGGATCGTCGGCGCGGGCATGGACGCTGGGCTGGGTCATGGCTTGGGCCGGCCCACGCCGCGCTGGCATGATCTGCGCATCGATCATGCGGCGACGCGGGCCTGTCTTGAACGACTGGGCTATGCCGTGGGGCCTGCCCGATTGCGGATTTGCCATTGGTCGGCCTATCTGCGCCCCGGCGCATTCACGCTGTATCGCGCCTTGTTGACCGGGCAGTTGCCACTGGCGGTGCTGCAGGCGCATCTGGCCCACACAAACGCGGTATCGGCGACAGGCCTGCACTTGCCCCCGGCGCACAATCCGGCATGATGACGGCCTGATCAGGAGGCTGGCATGACGATTGACCTGTATTACTGGCCCACGCCGAACGGCTGGAAGATTACCATCGCGCTGGAGGAAATGGGCCTGCCCTACAAGGTGATCCCCGTGGATATCGGCACCGGCGCGCAGTTCGAGCCGGATTTTCTGGTGATTGCGCCGAATAACCGGATGCCAGCGATCGTCGATCCGGACGGCCCCGATGGCGCGGCGATCAGCATCTTTGAATCGGGCGCGATCCTGCAATATCTGGCCCGCAAGACAGCCGCGTTCTGCGGCCCGACCGAACGGGACCGCATTGCCGTCGATCAATGGCTGATGTGGCAGATGGGCGGCGTGGGGCCAATGGCCGGGCAAGCACATCATTTCCTGCATTACGCACCTGAAATGGACCCGCCCAATGTCCTGCCCTATGCCCAAGACCGCTACCGGCGTGAAGTGGGCCGCCTGTACGGCGTGCTGGACCGGCAACTGGCAAAGGCCGAATTCGTGGCGGGCGATTTTTTGTCGATTGCGGACATGGCGATCTGGCCTTGGGCGCAGAACTGGCAGCGGCAGGAGCAGACCATTGACGACAAGCCGCATTTCGCGCGCTGGCTGGCGGTGCTGGCGGCGCGGCCTGCGTTTGTGAAAGGCAAGGCCGTCGGGGCGGACTGGAACAAACCGGCCAAGATGGACAAGGCCGCGCAGGAGATTTTGTTCGGCAAGCGCTAGGCCGGGGTCATTTCTTCTTCAGATCTTCCTCGATGATATGCGGCTGCAGCGCATAGATTTGCGCGAACAGGAAAATCGTCAAGGCAATGGGGAACCCGAAAGTTTCAATCGCGACCCAGGTATCGTTGGACTGCGTGCGCCAAATCACCTCGTTCGCCACCGCCAGCACGACAAACCCGAGGGCGAGGCGTTTGGTCAGGATCACCCAGCCCGCCTGCCGCATCGGCAGCACCTCGCCCATCACCCATTGCAGGTAGGTCTGCCCGCGCCACAGGCCAAAGCCAAGGATGGCGGCCATCGATCCGTAGACGATGGTGGTTTTCATCTTGAAGAACCGCTCGTCATTGAACCAGGCGGTCAGACCGCCAAAGAAGATGACCATGAAGGCGGTGAACATCTGCATCCGGCTGAGCTTGCCCGTCAGGAACCACAGGGCGGCCATGGCCACCAGCAGGATCGGCACGAACACGAGGGCCGCGATGATAAAACCGGAATAGGTGGTGCCAAAGATGACAAAGTTATCATCCCTGATCCACATGTAGATCACGAAGAACACCAGCGTCGGGCCCAGTTCAAGGGCCTGTTTCGTAAACGGGCTGATCGGTTTTTCGGTCATCATTCCTGCCTGCGTTGACTACGCCAGATGGCATGCAAATAGGGCACAAACGCGACGGTTGCCACTGCAAAACCGGACACGGAACCCGACGTGGTGCCCTGCGTTCATCTGTCAGGCCCTTCATGCACGAGAACACCCATGGACATCAGTCAGTTGATTGCTGCCGAATTTGCGGCATCCTTTACCGCCACGCCCCCCGTTGTTGCGGCCATCCGGTTGACGTCTGCCGTCATTTTGGGCGGCATCATCGGTATCGAACGCGAGGTGAATGCCACGGGTGCGGGGTTGCGCACGCATATCCTTGTGTCGCTGGCGGCCTGCTTGTTTGCGCTGATCGCGTTTGAAATGCTTGCCCATCCCACGGGTCAGGGAAGTGATCCCTTGCGGTTGATCGAGGCCGTGACAGCAGGTGTGGCGTTTCTTGCGGCCGGGTCGATCATCACCTCGGGGGGCAAGGTCAAGGGCCTGACCACGGGTGCGGGGATGTGGATGGCGGGCGCGGTTGGCCTTGCCTGCGGGACGGGCAGTCTGGCGCTGGCGACGCTTGCAAGCATCATTGCGGTGATCGTGCTGTGGGTGTTCAAACGGCTGTCGCGCACATTAAGCAAAGCGAGCACCGAAGACGCCTGAAGGGGTCAGCTGTCAATTCCGACAAGCGCCTTGGCGAAGTCTTGCGGGTCAAACGGTTGCAGATCGTCGATCTGTTCACCCACCCCGATCGCGTGGATCGGCAGGCCGAACTTGTCGGCAAGCGAAACCAGCACGCCGCCCTTTGCGGTGCCATCGAGTTTGGTCATCACGAGGCCGGACACATCGGCGATCTTGCGGAAAATCTCGACCTGCGCGATGGCGTTTTGACCCGTCGTCGCATCAAGCACAAGGATGGTGTTGTGGGGGGCTGTCGGGTCTTTCTTGCGGATGACGCGGACGATCTTGGCCAGTTCTTCCATCAGATCGGCGCGGTTTTGCAACCGGCCTGCGGTATCGATCATCAACAGGTCGGCACCATCGGCCTGTGCCTTTGTCAGCGCATCGAAGGCAAGGCTGGCCGGGTCTGATCCTTCGGGCGCCGTCATCACGGGCACGCCCGCGCGGGTCCCCCAGATCTGCAACTGTTCAACCGCCGCCGCACGGAAGGTGTCGCCCGCCGCGATCACCACCGATTTGCCGGCCGCCTTGAACTGCGAGGCCAGCTTGCCGATGGTTGTGGTCTTGCCTGATCCGTTCACGCCGACCACCAGCACGACCTGCGGTTTTTGCGGATACAGCGGCAGAGGCCGCGCGACCGGGGTCAGAATGCGGGCAATCTCATCGGCCAGTGCTGTTCGCAACTCGGTTGACGATATGCGGCGTCCCAAGCGGCCCTCGGCGATGTTGGCCGTCACGCGCAACGCGGTCTCAACACCCATGTCGGCCTGGATCAGCAGTTCCTCCAGGCTTTCCAGCATGGCATCATCAAGGACGCGGCGGGGTTCATCGGCAGTGGTACGGCCCAGCAGACGCCCGATCAAGCCGGGGCGCGCTGCGTCGGGTTCGGCTGTGGCCGCGACTTCAGGCGCGGGTGCGTCGGCATCGGCCACCAGCGCATCCAAGCCTTCGCCGATCTTGTCGGACGAGCGGAACAGCTTGTCCTTGAGTTTCTTGAAGAATGACATGGGCACCCCGTCTGGAATGGCCATCACCTAATGCTTTCGCGGCGGACTGAAAAGACCTAAGGCGATTTGCGACAGTGTGTTGAGTCTGACCCTGGTTCAGCCGGTTAGATGCAACACGCAACACACACAGGTGGTTCTTGCCGTGGATCACCTTCAATCTGAACCGGATTGAAGGTGATCCGGTTTATGGTTCGGCTGTGGATACGAGTCAAATTGACGGCTGTCAATTTCAAGCTTTATCTATATTTTTCATATACTTGACTTTTAGAATCCATGTCGCGTTAAGACTTTTGAAACATTGCGTGATCGGGAGGAAGATCGTCAGCATGCGCATCCGATGGGGCGTGGGAGATTGGCGTTCTTTTCGAAACCAGTCGTGTAGGTACAAGGGGCTGTCAGGCGGAACTTGCCGTGCTAAATATGCGTACATGAAAAAGGTCTTGCCGATGACGCTGTTTGCCGTGGCCAGTCTGGCCCCCCTGCCCTTGTTTGCGGCGGGCATCTGGCTGGGCGGGTTTTGGGCGGTTGGCGTGTTTGTTTACATGACGGCCTTTGCTGCCGTACTGGATCAGGCGATCCCCTATGTTGCGGGCGATGCGGATGAGAGCGCAGAGTTTCCGGCAGCGGATGCGCTGCTGGTGGCGCTTGCGCTTGGGCATCTGGTGGCGTTTCCGGCGACGGTCTGGGCCATTGCGGGTGACAGCGGGCTAGGGCCATGGGAACGCACGGCATTGTTTATCGGCGCGGGGCTGTGGTTCGGGCAGGTGTCGAACCCGATGGCGCATGAATTGATCCACCGGGGCAACCGATGGCTGTTCCGTCTGGGGGGTCTGGTCTACGTCAGCATGTTGTTTGGCCATCACACATCGGCGCACCGGCATGTGCATCACCGCCATGCCGCCAGCCGGAATGACCCGAATACGGCACGATCAGGCGAGGGGTTTTATGCGTTTTTCCTGCGGGCATGGGGGGGATCGTTCCGCGAAGGGTACCGGGCCGAGGCCGCGCGGGGCCACGCCGTGCATCCCTATGTCTGGTATCTGGGCGGGGCGCTGGCTGCGCTTGGCCTTGGCTTTGCGCTTGGCGGTTGGGTGGGGGTTGTCTGCTGGGGGGCGCTTGCGCTGCATGCGCAGGTGCAACTGATGCTGTCGGATTATGTGCAACATTACGGGCTGATGCGCAGCACCCGCAGCGACGGGCGTCTGGAACCGGTGGGCGCGCGGCATTCATGGAACGCGCCACACTGGTTTTCATCAGCGATGATGTTGCATGCGCCGCGCCATTCGGACCATCACGCACATCCTGCACGCCCCTACCCCGCATTGCGGTTGCCCGATACAGGGGATGCGCCGACCTTGCCATGGCCATTGCCATTGGCCTGCACGATCGCGTTGATCCCGCCGCTGTGGAAACGCGCGATCCGTCCGCATTTGCGGCCATGGCGACCTGCGCAAATGTGATGCGCGTGTTACGGGCGATGTGGCATGATGCGGGAAAGACGGAGAATTGTCGAATGTTGCGTGTGTGCGCCCTCGCCTGCCTGATGCCGCTGCCCGCGTTTGCCGAGGCCCCGATGACGGGTGCGGAGTTTGCGGCGATGACGACGGGCAAGACGATGGACCATATCCTGTTCGGCGAGGTTTACGGGGCGGAGCGGTATTATCCGGACCGCCGGGTGCGTTGGGCATTTTCGGACGACGAATGCCTGGATGGGGTCTGGTACGAAAAGGCGGACATGATCTGCTTTGAATATGAGGACGGCACGGGGCCGGAATGTTGGCTGTATTACCGGGACGGAACCAATATCCGGGCGATTGCGTCCGGTGACAAAGACGCAGCGCCGGTGCAGATGACACCGTCACAAACACCGCTGGCCTGCCTTGGGCCAGAGGTCGGGGTGTAGGTGCGCGCGTGTTGAAAAGGAAGATCGGATGATCCGTGTGGTGATGCTGTGTTGTTTGCTGCCATTTCCGGCATGGGCGGAAAAGGTGATGACGGGGGCAGAGTTCGAGGCGTTCGCGACAGGCCGAACGATGGATTACAGTCAGTTCGGCGATGTCTGGGGGCGCGAGGAATATCTGCCAAACCGGCGCGTGCGGTTTTCATTCCGCGACGACGAATGCCGCGAAGGGTCGTGGTATGACGACGGGCCCTTGATCTGCTTTGTCTATGATGATGACGGGGTGCCGAAATGCTGGACCTATTTCACGGATGGCAAATCGGTCGAAACGCTGTTTGAGGGCGATATTGAACGGTCAGACGTGGTGCCGACAAAGGAGCCGCTGACCTGCCTTGGTCCGGATGTGGGGGTATGATGCGGCGCGCGCTGGCGATGCTGTGCCTGATGGCGGTGCCTGCATGGGCGGAATTGCCGATGTCAGGGGCGGCGTTCGAGGCCTATGTGACGAACAAGACGATCACATGGGATTATGGCGCAGGCGTTCTGGGGGCAGAGCAGTATCTGCCGGGGCGGCGGGTGCGTTGGGCGTTTGAGGACGAGGCCTGCATGGTGGGCAGTTGGTACGAGGATGGCGGCAATATCTGCTTTGTGTACGAAGACGGGACGGGGCCGAAATGCTGGCGTTTCATACAGCAAGGGACGGGCCTGCAGGCGCAATTCATGAACGAACCGGGCGGGCGGGTGATCACGGAACGCGACGCATCGCCCGAACCCTTGGCCTGTTCGGGGCCGGATGTGGGCGTTTAGTCGAACAGCGACCGCTGCCCTGCCGGGCCTGACTTGGGTTTCTTTGGGCGCGCACCAAGGGCCAAGCGGCCATCGTGAAATTCAACCTCAAGGCTGGCGGCGGCTTCGGCTGCGCCTTTGGTGGTGACCACGGCGCCATCACCGCGCACGACGGCATAGCCGCGTTTCAGCGTGGCCTGATAGCCAAGTGTCAGGCGCGTGCGATCCAGCGCATCAAGGCGTTGGGCAAGGGCGGCAAGGCGCGCGCTTGGGGCCTTGTCCAGACGCGCCGACAACACGGCAAGATCGGCATGGCCCTTGTCAACCGCGCGCGCAGCGGCGGCGATGACGCGGGCGAGTGCGGGGGCAAGGCGGGCGGCAAGGGCATCGGCCCGGTCGGCGGCCCGTTCGGTGCGCCGCGCGCGGGCCGATGATGCACGGTCAAACAGGGCGGCGAGGCGGGATTGGTCGCGCGCAATACGGTCGACCAACAGGCGCGGGCGCAGCAGGGCAGACAGCGGATCGAACCCGCGCCGTTTGCGCATGGCGGCCTGCCCCAAGGCACCGATCAGGCGGCCCGACCACAGATCAAAGCGTTGCGCAGGGCCCGCCGTCAGCGTCCCGATCCGGGGCAACGCACGGGCAAGATCGCGCAGGCGTTCGCCGCGCCGCTGGGTCATGCGGGCGATGCCGCGCAACTGTCGCGCAGCCAACGCATCAAGGCTGGCCAGCAGTTCAAGCCGCACGGGCACGGCCATTTCGGCGGCGGCTGTGGGCGTGGGTGCGCGGCGGTCAGCGGCATAATCGATCAGGGTGGTATCGGTTTCGTGGCCGACGGCGGAAATCAGGGGGATGGTGCTTTCGGCCGCCGCACGCACCACGATTTCATCGTTAAAGCCCCACAGATCTTCAAGGCTGCCACCGCCACGCGCGACGATGATCAGATCAGGGCGCGGGATGGGACCACCGGGTTGCAGCGCGTTGAACCCCTTGATCGCGGCGGCCACTTCGGCGGCACAGGCCTGCCCCTGTACGGGCACCGGCCAGATCAGCACATGGCGGGGAAACCGGTCGCGCAGGCGGTGCAGGATATCGCGGATCACCGCCCCCGAGGGCGAGGTGACGACGCCGATGACGGATGGCAGATAGGGGATCGGCTGTTTGCGGGCGGGATCAAACAGCCCTTCGGCGGCCAAGGCGACACGGCGCCTTTCCAGCATGGCCATCAGGGCACCGGCCCCTGCGGGCGACACATCCTCGACGATCAACTGGTATTTCGACTGGCCCGGAAAGGTGGTCATCCGGCCTGTGGCGACAACCTCCATCCCCTCCTCCGGGCGGACCTGCATCTTGGCAAGCTGACCTTTCCAGCTGATCGCCGCGATCACCGAACGGTCATCCTTCAGGTCGAAGTACAGATGCCCCGAGGCGGGCTTTGACACCCGCCCCACCTCGCCGCGCACGCGGACAAGGCCAAACTCGCCCTCGATCACGCGTTTGACCGCGTTGGCAAGCTCAGACACGCTGAATTCAGGGCTGTTTCCTGTGGGGGCGGGGGTGTCTTCAAAGAGGTCCATCAATTCGCACCTCCGCTGTCACTGCCGGACCATCCGCCACTCCAAGTGCCAACGCCTTCCCCACCCTTCGAAACAGGCCATGGTGAAAAGAAAAACTTCCAAAGAAATGCAGTGGTAAGCAAGGCAATCCCTGCCACCCCAACGGGTACAGAACCTTGTCCCAACAACCACCACACGCCAAGGATCACGCCTGCGAACATCGCAAAAATCACCCACACCTCTGCCCGCATGCCCAAGGGCGACGGCCAAATTCCGTATGCCGGCTCTTCGCCAAACTCTGCACGGTACAGCGTGCGGGTGCGCATGTAGGCAGGATCCTTGGCTGGGTCAGCACCACTGGGCGCGTGCTGGATAACCCGCCCGAAAACGGGTTTGCAAAAATCCTCAACATAGGCGCGGGGATCACCAAGGTGCAGGCGCCACACGGCATCGATCGCAGTTGGCGGAGCCAGATGATAGTCTGTGATCGCGACAAGATACAGAAAGCGACGGTATTCATAGACAGCTTCCTTGGCGCGCGTGCCTTGCAACAGGGTGAACTTGGCAATACCGACTTCCAATCCGCCGGTCGTTAGCGCGAGAGGGTGTGCCAGGATGCGGTCCCAAAGACCCGGATCACGCATTGCTGTTGTGTCCCCGCCATTGCATTACGCACCCATCTGCTTGCCCTACCCATGGGCGGACCTTATGACACAGGCCAGTGAACGCCAAGTGGGACATGCGCACATGAACATCCTTATCCTCGGCGCGGGCGGGCGTGAACATGCGCTTGCATGGGCGGTCAAGCAGAACCCAAAGACGGATCG
>JANNKX010000117.1:0-10418 GCA_031396505.1 Rhodobacterales bacterium | reverse complement strand
ATACGGTGGCGGGCGGCGGCGACCTGCGCCAGATCGAGATCGGCCAGCAGAACACCGGGTTCCGTGCCAGCATCGGCCAGCACGTCGCCCCATGGGGCCACGATCAGGCTGTGGCCATGGGTGCGGCGACCCTTGCCGTGGTTTTCCGCGTGAAATCCGGTTTGAGCGGGGGCGAGGACAAAGCAGCCGGTTTCAATGGCGCGGGCGCGCAGCAGGGTTTCCCAATGGGCGGCCCCGGTAATGTGGTTAAAGGCGGCAGGGACAGTGAGGATCTGCGCGCCACCCGCGGCAAGGCGGCGATACAGCTGGGCAAAGCGCAGATCATAGCAGACCGTCAGGCCAAGGCGCGCCTCCGGCATATCGGCCAGAACGGCCTTCGCCCCGGGGCGGTAGGCGGCACTTTCGCAGTACACTTCGGTTTCCGACACATTCACGTCGAACATATGGATCTTGTCATAGTGTGCGGCAATCGCGCCATCCGGGGCAATCAGGAAGGACCGGTTGGCAAAGCGGCCATCGGGATCGTCGGTCTTGACACCCAGCGACCCGATCAGCAGCCAGATGCCTGCATGCGCGGCGGTATCGCGCAGGGCGGCAAGGGTGGGATCGTCCGTTTCATGGCACAGGGTGGCCTGTTGATGCGCGCGGCTGGATGACAGCAGGTTGGTGCATTCAGGCGTCAGAACAAAGCTCGCCCCATCATCGACGGCGCGCTGCACGAGTGCGCGCGTCGCGGGCAGATTTGCGCCGGGATCATCGGTGACTGTCAGTTGCACAAGGCCAACGCGCATCGGTCAGGCCCGCAGCAGGGGGTCGAGTTTGCCCGCATCATCCAGATCGTGAAGATCATCACTGCCGCCGACATGGGTGCCGCCGATAAAAATCTGCGGCACGGTGCGGCGCCCGCCCGCGCGTTGCATCATTGTGGCCCGCTTGGCAGGGTCACGTCCCACATCGATTTCAGTGTAAGCTACACCTTTGCGCGTCAGCAGGCGTTTGGCCATCATGCAATAGGGGCAGGTCTGGGTGGTATAAATCTCAACTGGTTTCATCGCGGCGTCCTTGGAAATTTCCGCAGACTATAGGCAATTACGCATCTTTCGCAACGCGCGCCAGAACGAGAACGGACACACCGATGGCACCTGCGGCCACGCAAGCCTCGGCCCCCGCCGCAAGGGTGGCACCCGATGTCATCACATCATCGACGAGCAGGATGTGGCGGCCTGTCACACGGGCGGCATGGCGGGGGTGCAGGCGCAGGGCCGATGCCATATTGGCAAAGCGACCGTCGCGATCGCGCCCGTCCTGGGTGCCGGTATGGCGTGGGCGTTGCAACAGGTCGGGAATGTGATCCAATCCCGCCAGCCGCGCGATGCCGGCCGACAGCAAGGCCGCCTGATTATAGCGCCGCCTGATCAGACGCAGCCAGTGCAGCGGAACCGGGGCAACCAGCATGCCGGGCTTGATGATGGGCTGGGCCACCCGGTGCAGCCATGCGGCGGCAGGGCGGGCCAGATCAAGCCTGTCACCGTGTTTCAGGGCCAGCACCATGTGCCGCGCGTTATCGTTGTACAGCAAGGCCGCACGCCCCTGCGACCATGGCCGCGCGATGGTCAGGCAATCGTCGCAGTGTTCGGCCAGGCCGCGATCCTCACCCGGCAGGGGTGTGCCGCATTGATCGCAGACCAGCCCGCCAATAAACGGCGTCGCACGCCAGCAGGGGCCGCAAAGGCCGAAATCAGTTGTCACCCGCGCATCACAGGTCAGGCATTGCGGTGGGTAAATCAGCTGGAGGGCTGCTTGCAATTTCGTCACCGGAAACCCATCCTGATTGCCATGCAGAACCCACCCCTCTTGACCGACCGCACTGCCTTGCTGCGTCAGCGCGCCCGTGCACGCGAAATGTTCCTGCAGGCCGAGGCGATTGCCGACGTTCAGGAAAGACTCATCGAGGTTAACAGAACCTTTACGGCACCCGCCGTGGTGACAGGTTTTGCGCCGTTGTGGGCGCATGCGATGCCGGGGGCGGTGATTGTGACGGATGATGACGTGCTGAACCTGACGGTGGGCGCGCATGATCTGGTGATCCACGCGATGGGCCTGCATTGGGCGCAAGACCCGGTGGGGCAGTTGGTGCAATGTAGGCGGGCCCTGCGCGCAGACGGGCTGTTCATCGGGATCATGTTCGGCGGGCAGACCTTGCATGAATTGCGCAGCGCCTTGGCCATGGCCGAGGCCGAGGTGACGGGCGGCCTGTCGCCGCGTGTGCTGCCGATGGGGGAAATCCGCGATCTGGGGGGGCTGCTGCAGCGTGCAGGCTTTGCGCTGCCGGTGGCAGACAGTTTCACGCGGCGGGTGATCTACCGTGACGCCTGGCATCTGATGCGCGATCTGCGCGCGATGGGTGAAGGCAATGCGCTGGCGGCACGGTTGCGCCACCCGACACGTCGGGCGGTGCTGACGCGGGCCGCCAGCCTGTACCACGACACCCATGCCGGGCCGGACGGGCGCATTGCCGCCACATTCGAATTCATCTGCCTGACGGGCTGGGCCCCGGCGGACAGCCAACAAAAGCCGCTGCGCCCCGGTTCTGCTGCACAAAGATTGGCCGATGCGCTGGGCGCACCCGAGGTTCGGCTGCCCAAAGGTTGACCCGGCCGTATAAGCATATATGTCCCACCGAATGAACAAGGACACGCGCATCACGCCACGCACGGCCACACCCGCACCATTGGTGCAGGATCGGCTGGCGCATGCCCCCGCCGACCACCCGATGGTCAAGCCTGCCAAGATCGGCGTGCTGCTGGCTAATCTTGGCACGCCCGACAATTATGATTACTGGTCGATGCGGCGCTATCTGAACGAATTTCTGTCCGACAAGCGCGTGATTGATTACGCAAGCTGGAAGTGGCAACCGCTGTTGCAGTTGATCATCCTGACCAAGCGGCCCTTCAGTTCGGGTGCGAATTACAAGCTGATCTGGAACCATGACAAGGGCGAAAGCCCTTTGATGACGATCACCAAAGACCAGACTGCCAAGATCAAGGCATCGGTCGCGGGCCTGTATGGTGACGATGTGATGGTCGATTACTGCATGCGCTATGGCAACCCATCGACCGAATCAAAGGTGCGCGCGATGGTCGAGGCCGGGTGCGAAAAGATCTTGTTCTTCCCGCTTTATCCGCATTACGCAGGTGCGACATCGGCCACGGCGAATGATCAGTTCTTTCGCGCCCTGATGAAGGAAAAGCGTCAGCCGGCCGCGCGGACAGTACCCGAATATTTTGACCACCCGCTGTATATTGATGCGCTCGCGCAATCCGTAACGCGGGCCTATGCGGCGCTGGATCATGTGCCCGATGTGCTGGTGACCAGCTATCACGGGATGCCGAAACGCTATTTGATGGAAGGCGACCCCTATCATTGTCATTGCGCCAAGACGACACGCCTGCTGCGTGAACGGCTGGGCTGGGACAAGGGGGCCATCGACATCACGTTCCAGTCGGTGTTCGGGCCGGAAGAATGGCTAAAGCCCTACACCGTCAAACACGTGGCCGAACTGGCGAAGGCGGGCAAAAAGCGGATCGCCGTGATGGCCCCGGCGTTTTCGGCCGATTGCATTGAAACGCTGGAAGAGATTAACGGCGAAATCCGTGAGGCCTTCGAACATGCGGGGGGCGAGGTGTTTACCTATATCCCGTGCCTGAACGACGATGACGCGCATATCGCGGCGTTAACGGCGGTGATCGCCGACAATCTGGCAGGCTGGACGCGGACATAGAAAAAGGCGAAGGGTTTTGCCCTTCGCCCTGCCACGATCCCGAAGGATTGTGGATTAGTTCGATGCGACAGCAGCGGCCACAACAAGCAGCAGCAGCAGTGGAACAATGATGCCACCCGACGAGGATGTGCGGGTCGGTTCAACAATGACGTCAACAGGCGTTTCTGGAACGGGCTGTTCAAAGCCGCCAGCAAATGCCGAAGTAGCAGCCAGCGACAGCGCGGTGGCGAGAGCGATGTTCTTCATGGTAACCTCCAGTTAAAGCGCACTGCCAAGGGATTTCATAGGTGACAGAGCGCAACGAAACACGATGGTCTTACCATGAAATTCGGCAGCGTCGAACCACATTCGGCGTTTTCCGCCGAAAGCATCGGGCTGTTGCGCATATACGACTATGCGAAACGGGCGGCGGGCAGGGCCCGTCGCCAATTCCGAACGTCAGAAACGAATTTTTAGATCAGTTCGATGCCACGGCAGCCGCGACAACCAGCAGCAGCAGCAGCGGAACGATGATGCCGCCCGACGAGGAGCCCTCAACCACGTCAACAACCACCGGCGCAGGCGTAACAGGCTCGGCAAAGCCGCCAGCGAAGGACGATGTGGCAGCGAGGGACAGAGCAGCAGCGAGTGCGATTTTCTTCACGATAACCTCCGGTTAAAAGCGCCCCTGATACATTGGCAGCAGCGGGGCATAGCAGCCCCCCATGCGTATCACTGAATTGTGAGAGGTCGAGTCCAATTTTTGCCGACATCATTGGTCGGTCAGACTGTTGCACCGAAGTGACAATAAAAAAAGGCGACGGATCATGCCCATCGCCTTTTCAGAACCGAAAATCGGTTCGAATAGATTAGTTCGAAGCCACGGCAGCAGCCACAACGAGCAGCAGCAGCAGCGGAACAATGATGCCGCCCGAAGACGACTTGTTCGTGGTTTCAGCAACAACCACTTCTTCGGTAACCGGCTCAGCAAAGCCGCCAGCGAAAGACGAGGTAGCAGCCAGCGACAGTGCGGTGGCAAGTGCGATCTTCTTCATAGTAAAACCTCCAGTTAACGCATTCGGCCAATTTGGTTTCAGAGGCGGCAGAATGCACCCAAGCAAAGCCCTCATACTCCGCTTTTAATCCGCGTCCGCGCGCATTTGCAATCGGTCCAACCTTGCCCCGAAGCTTTGCCTGAATTTTGTCGTCAATATTGCAACACTTCGCTGTTATCTGCATGGGTTGCGGGCCGTTTCCGCCTGTTTGGCAGGCACAAAAAAAGGCGGCAGAGCCGCCATTTTTCTGCAGATGCGAAGGCTATCCTAGATCAACAGAACCTGGGTGCCGACGACGGCCATCGGGAAGAGTTCCTGAATGTGTTCGTTGTAAAGTCCGATGCAGCCATTCGATGACCGCCGCCCGATCTTGCGGGTGTCGTGCGTACCGTGGATGCGATAGTACGTCCAAGACAGATAAAGCGCGTGTGTTCCCAAGGGGTTATCAGGCGCACCACCTTCGACCACGTCAGGCCATTCGGGGTTGCGTTCGCGCATTGCGGGTGTTGGGCGCCACGTCGGAGCCACCACCTTTTCCACCACCTCGGTCCGGCCAAGCCGCGTCAGATCGTCAGACACGGGCACGGACGTCGGGAACAGGCGGTAGATCGACTGATCCTCGGACCAGTAGTGCAGCGCGCGCGAAGTGATATCGACCAGGATCGCACCGCCACGGGTATCAGAAAAGTAATCCTGCCATTTCAGCATCCGGAAGCTTGATATGTTGTGCCGGTTGCTGGTGGCCGCAGATTCGAATTCGGTGGAGCCATCCTGCGCGAAGGCGGGCAAGGCAGAAGCGCCCAATGCAGCAGCGGCGGTTCCCAGAACGCGGCGGCGGTTGAGCATGAATGCGTCTTGGCCAGACATGTTATATTCCTTGTCATCGTCGATTTTGGCTTCTGTAACGCCGAAGCAACAAGGTCGCAAATCAAACAAGCGTCATTCGGCACAAGGCTGCGCAACAGGGTTTGAAGGTTACAGTGGCTTTCGCTATGACGGTGGCCAGTCGGGCCCGCAGGGTCTGCATTTGTGAGATCAGAATGAACAGAAGATCAGTCGTCATGTTGGGCGGTTTTGCCTTGTTGGCCGCATGCACATCAGCAGCAGCCCCACCCCAGCTTGGCGCAGATGGGCGCCCCTTGCCACGGGTGTACCGGATTGATGCGGCGAACCAGAATCAGATCCCGTTCCGGGTGCTGGATTCGGTGAACACGCTGCGGACGGCGAGGGGCGCGCAGCCGATGCAGTTGAACGCACAGCTGACGGCGGCGGCGGCAACGCATGCACGCGATATGGCCGTGCAGAACCGGCCCTGGCATTTCGGGTCTGACGGATCATCGCCGTTGGTGCGGGTGCAGCGCACGGGATATACTGGCGGGCTGGTGGGCGAGTTGATTTCGGAAACGTTCGAGACCGAACTGGAAACGCTGGCGGCCTGGGCGGGTCAGGCGGATACGCGGGCCATTCTGCTGGACCCGGCGGCGCGCAACCTTGGCTTTGCGTGGTTTCAGGAACCGAATGGCAAAATCTGGTGGACCTTGGTTTCCGGGACCTGATCAGGGCAGGATGTTGACGACCGTGCCATCGCGGACCATCGCATAGATTTCTTCAATCTCGCGGTCTTTGACGGCGATGCAGCCTGCGGTCCAGTCGGCACGCCGGGCCAACGCCTCGGACCAGCCGTGGATAAAGATATCACCGCCGGGAAGTTGGCCGATTGATTCGGCGTAGGCCACGTCCTGTTCGTTGGGATACGAAATACCAAGGGACAGGTGGTATTCGGAATTCGGATTGCGGCGATTGATCCGGTACAGGCCTTCGGGCGTGCGCCCATCGCCTTCGATCTGCTTGTGCCCACCCGGGGCAAATCCCAGCGCGATGTCATAGCTGCGCAAAACGCGGTCATTATGGATAAGAAACATCGTGCGTTCGGTCTTGTTGATCTGGACCAAGGTCACGGGGGGGCCGTTGTACGTGCGGAATTTCGACCGCTGCCCGCAAGACGCAAGGGTAACAACGGCCACCAGCAAGACCAGAATTTTAATGAACCGCATCGCGTCACTGCCCCAGATTTTTTCTTTCGCATAACGAATCCGAAGGCGCGTGGCTAGCGGCAGAATGCGTGATCACCTAACGTTTACGGGCGGCCCTGGCGCGGGAAAACCGGGCGGCAAGTTCAACATGGGCCGACCAGCGGAATTGATCGACGACCTGCACCCAGTCAAGGCTGTACCCGGCCGCCAGCAGCACGCGGGCATCGCGGGCAAAGGTAACCGGGTTGCAGGACACGGCGGCAATCACAGGCACGCCGGACAGCGCCAGTTCGGCGGTCTGCGATTCAGCCCCGGCGCGCGGCGGGTCGATCACCACAGCATCAAAATCGCGCAATTCGGCCGCATCCAGCGGGCGGCGATACAGATCGCGCGCCTGCGTTGTCAGGCGCTTCAACCCATCGGTCTGCCGCCAGCCCTTTTCAATCGCGGCGGTCATTGCGGCATCGCCTTCAACCGCATGCACTTCGGCGTTTTCGGCCAAGGGCAAGGCAAAGGTACCAACGCCTGCAAACAGATCGGCAATGCGCGCGGCAGCACCCACTGATTCGGTCACGGCGGCCAGAAGGGCCGCCTGCGCGTGTTCGGTCGCCTGCAAGAACGCACCAGGCGGGGGCGTGACGAGTGCGCGGCCAAACCGTTGAACGGGTGCCGTGCGCAGGGCAATCACCTCATCATTCCAGGTCAGGCGGGCGATGCCATGGGATTCGGCAAGGCGCGCCAGATCAAGACGCAAGGCGGCATCGGCAGGCTTACCACCCGTTACCACCACATCGGGGCCACCCAGCGATCGGGTCACCATCAACGTCACATCGGCGCTACGCGACCCGCCAATTCTGACCAACGCCTCAAGTGCCGGGAATGTGGCCATGATATCGGGATGCAGCAGGCGGCAGTTGGGAATTGCCACCAGCAGATCGGACGCGCGGGCGTGAAAACCGATCAGCCCGCCGCTTTTGGTACGGCGCGCCGTCAGTGTGGCCCGCCTGCGCGACTGCGGCGGCGAGGTCACGATTGGGCGAAAGGGCGCATCAATCCCCTGCCCGGCCAGCGCACCCTTGACGATGCCCAGTTTCCAATCGGCCACGAATGCATCACTTGCGTGCTGCATCAAGCAGCCGCCACAGGTGCGGGCATGAACGCAAGGCGGGCGCACCCGGTTGGGCGACGGTGTGATGATGCGGATGCCCGAGAGGTGATCGCCTGCAAGATCGCCTTCAACCGCTTCACCCGGCAGAGTTTGCGGCACAAAAACCGCGCCATCAGGCCCTTGCGCCACCCCGTCGCCAAGGTGACCCAGACGGTCTATTGTCAAAATCACTCGGCGGCTTCCTTTGTGTCGACGCCGATAAAGCCGCCCGATTGACGGTTCCAGTAGCGGGCGTAAAGACCACCCTTTGACAGAAGATCACTGTGATTGCCAATCTCGACGATGCGGCCATCCTCCATCACGATGATCCGGTCCATTGCGGCGATGGTGGACAGGCGGTGCGCGATGGCGAGCACGGTCTTGCCCTGCATCACACGCGACAGGGCATCCTGAATGCTGGCCTCAACTTCGCTGTCCAGCGCACTTGTCGCCTCATCCAGCACCAAAATCGGTGCATCCTTTAGAAACGCACGGGCAAGGGCGATCCGTTGCCGCTGCCCGCCCGACAGTTTCACGCCACGTTCACCCAGAAAGGCGTCATAGGCGGCACGGCCCTTGTGATCGGCCATGGTGGCGATGAACCCATCCGCCTCGGCGGCGGTGGCCGCCGCGATCATCGCCTGTTCGGATGCCCCCGGCAGGCCATACAGGATATTGTCACGGGCTGATCGGTTGAACATCGCCGTTTCCTGCGTGACCATGCCGATCTGGCGGCGCAGGGATTCCTGCGTGACATGCCGCACATCGTGCCCATCAATCAAAACACGGCCCGTTTCGGCATCGTAGAGCCGCAACAGCAACGACACGAGCGTGGATTTCCCCGCCCCTGACGCACCCACGATACCCAGCTTTTCCCCCGCCGCGATGGTCAGGTTGATACCGCGCACCCCCGCCTTCGCACGGCCATAGCCAAAGCTGACATCGTCAAACGTCACGACACCCTGAACGGGTGGCAGATCGGGCGCGTCCGGAGCATCGGCCAACGTGTGCGGTACAGCAAGGGTTTGCATCCCGTCTTCAACCTCGCCCACCGAGGTATAGATCGACATCAGGGTAAAGCTGACCCAGCCCGACATCTGCGCGATCCGCATCGCAATCGCCCCCGCCGCCGCAATTGCCCCCGCCGTGGCCGCACCCTGCTGCCACAACACCAGTGTGCCGCCGATCAGCATCACTGGCAAAACGCCCGCCAGCGTCATCAGCGCAAACCGGAACCAGGTGGAAATCACGCCAAATTCAAGACTGCGGTCGCGGAATACCGACATCGCGTTCAAGGCCACGCGATCTTCGAATGCCGCATGGGCGAACAGTTTCACGGTCTTGATGTTGGTAATCGTATCCACCACCTGCCCCGTCACCATCGCGCGGGCAGCGGCGCGTGCAGCCGAGTTCACTTTGACCTTCGGCAGGAAATACCGGATCACGCCCACATACCCCACCAGCCACACCATCAGGGCGGCGGCGACACGCCAGTCGATCACCAGCAAAAACACGACGGACCCGATCACCGAAGCCAGCGCAAAGGCGACAGTATTGATCACCTCGGTCGCAACATCGGTGACGGCGCGCGCCGCCTGCATCTGTTTGGTGGCAATCCGGCCCGCAAAATCATTGTCAAAGAACGTGACCCCCTGCCCCAGCGTCCAGCGGTGCAGGCGGCTGAGGACCAAGGGCAACACGTTGGGGCCGATGACAATGGCGTTGGACGCGGCAGAAATGGCATAAGACAGCGGGCGGGCGACCATGTAGAACAGCACGAACGACGCCAGCAGCCACAGGTTATCGGCAAAAAACGTGGCCGGGCGGCCCGCAACGGCGGCATCAACGACCCAACCGAGGATCAGGGCGGATACAACCTCGGTCACGCCCGCGATGGCCGACAGCAGGCCTGCAAACCACAAGGGTCCCCATGACCCTTTCAGGCACCAGCGGATAAAGGCAGCCAGGGTGCCAGGGGGCGGGCCGTCGGCGGGGCGAAAAGCATCGATCCAGCCGCCCATGCGTGTCAACATGGTCATTCAACCGCCTCTTCCAATCCGATGAACCCGCCCGACTGACGCGCCCAGAACCTTGCATAAAGCCCGTTCAGCACCAGAAGTTCCGTGTGCGTGCCTTCCTCGGCAATGCGTCCATCTTCCAGCACCACAATCCGGTCCATCGCGGCAATGGTCGACAGACGGTGCGCAATGGCGATCACCGTCTTGCCCTGCATCACCCCAAACAGCGCATCCTGAATGGCCGCCTCGGCCTCGCTGTCCAGCGCGCTTGTCGCCTCATCCAGAATCAGGATCGGCGCATCCTTCAGGATGACGCGGGCCAGTGCCACGCGCTGCCGCTGCCCGCCCGACAGTTTCACGCCGCGCTCACCCACATGCGCATCATACCCCGTGCGCCCTTCCGGG
>JANNKX010000077.1:0-2007 GCA_031396505.1 Rhodobacterales bacterium | reverse complement strand
GCCGGCCGCAAGCCCGAACTGATCTTGTATCGCAAAACGAATGGCCGAAAGACCAGAGCACAGCGCCGCCACCGTCAGCAGGTTGGGCAGCAGTTGCATCAGGGGCAAGACGCGGCGCGTGCGGCGGGGCGCTTGTGTCATACGATGCGCCCTGCACGGGGTGCCGATTGGCGCAGGTCGGCAATCACGCTTTCACCCGCAACCATGGTTTGTCCAAGCGCCACCAGCGGGGCCACGCCATCGGGCAGATACACATCAAGACGCGACCCGAACCGGATCAGGCCAAACCGCTCGCCCGCAGCGATCGCATCATTCGCCTTGGCCCAGCACATGATCCGCCGTGCAACCAGCCCCGCGATCTGCACCACAACAATCTGGCGACCGTCGGTCATGCGAATAGCCAGCGCATTGCGTTCGTTATCAACGGATGCTTTGTCCAGCGAGGCGTTGAAAAACTTGCCCGGACGGTAGGCGATTGCGGTGATCTTTCCGGTCACAGGCGCGCGGTTCACATGGCAGTTGAATACATTCATGAACACCGACACCCGCATCAGCGCATCCGGCGGCATCCCCAGTTCCGGCGGGGGTACTGCGCGTTCAATCAGGCTGATGACGCCATCGGCAGGCGACAAGATCAGGTCGCTATCTTGCGGCACAGTGCGTTTGGGATCGCGGAAGAAATAGTAGCACCATACCGTCAGGCCGATGCCGACCCAGCCCAGCGGTTGCCAAAGCCACATCAGGGCGGCGGCAATAAGGGCAAAGATGGCCACGAATTTGTAACCTTCGGGGTGCATCGGTTTCAAAAACGTGGCGAGCATGGACATGCGGTGCGGCCTTTGGTTATGCCAGACGTGCCTAACGGCGTTTGGGTCCGGGTTCAACCATGACGCATGGACGCGGGTGCGGGGCACCCAACCTGCCTGCTCAGGCAGGCACCACCATGCCCTTGCCCTTGGCCAGTTGGCGCATCCGTTCCTGCAGCTTTTCAAAGGCGCGCACTTCGATCTGGCGAATGCGTTCGCGGCTGACGCCGTAACGGGTTGACAGGTCCTCCAGCGTGACGGGCTCATCCGCAAGACGGCGTTCCATCAGTACGTCGCGTTCGCGGTCATTCAGCACCGACATGGCCTGCACCAACAGCGCACGCCGGGTGTCTAGCTCATCCTTTTCGGCGTAGTGTTCGGCCTGATCGCTGTCTTCATCCTCCAGCCAGTCCTGCCATTGTGTCGTGCTGTCGCCATCGGACCCCACGGTCGCATTCAGGCTGGCATCCGACCCCGCAAGACGGCGGTTCATGTCAATGACTTCGGTTTCCGTCACCCCCAGATCGGTCGCGATGCGGGCCACGTTTTCGGGCCGCAGATCGCCTTCCTCCAACGCGCCGACCTTGGCTTTCGCCTTGCGCAAATTGAAGAACAGTTTTTTTTGCGCCGATGTGGTGCCGAGTTTCACAAGGCTCCATGATCGCAGGATGTATTCCTGAATGCTCGCCCTGATCCACCACATCGCATATGTGGCAAGGCGAAAGCCGCGTTCGGGGTCAAACCGTTTCACGGCCTGCATTAGGCCCACATTCGCCTCGGAAATCACCTCGGCCTGCGGCAGGCCATAACCGCGATAGCCCATGGCGATCTTGGCTGCCAGACGCAGGTGCGATGTCACAAGCTGGTGTGCCGCACGGGTGTCTTGGTGATCGACCCATGATTTTGCCAGCATGTATTCCTGTTCCGGTTCCAGCAGCGGAAATTTGCGAATTTCCTGCATGTACCGATTCAAGCCTTGTTCCGGGCTTGGTGCGGGTAGGTTTGCGTAGGTGCTCATATCATGCCCCCTGTTGAACCGCCGGTGCCATCAGCCCCCGGCGAACACTGTAACTTATGCAAGCCCAAAACGTGCTTCAAGAGGCTGCATACAATAACCAACGATTCATGTGGACGACAGTTCCGTATGGGAAGAAATATGTCGCCGTCTGCACGGGTTTGTCAGCGGGGCAACCGCACAGTT
>JANNKX010000027.1:0-11565 GCA_031396505.1 Rhodobacterales bacterium | reverse complement strand
ACGACTGCACCTGAAGAATGAACGCGGCAGGGCGACTCTGCCGCGCTGGCTTTATTCGACGGGCACTGCGGGCTGCCCGTGGGTGCCATGGTCGGGGCCAGCGGGGCCTTCGGCGGGCACATCATTGTTGACCTGGACGATAACGACAATCTTGCCCGCGCGTTCAAACGTCAGGGTCAGGGAAAACGCATCCCCCGCCGCCAGCGGGCGGGTGAGGCCAAGCAGCATGACATGATCGCCACCACGTTCAAGGGCATGGTTGCGTGCGGCGGGAACGGCAAAACCCTCGGTCACATGCAACATCTGCATGACGCCTTCGGCCGTCATGGAGTGGGTGTGCAGTTCAACCTTTTGGGCTACGCCACTTTCGGCGGCGATCAGGCGGTCTTCGGCGGTGGCGCGGTTGACGATGGTCATGAACACGGCCCCCGACGCGGCATTGGGTGATGCGACGCGGGCATAGGCGGCTTCGATGCGAATGCCGTCTTCTGCGAAGGCAGACAGGGGTGCGATGGCAAGCAGGGCTGCGAAAAACAAATGGCGCATAAGGCGATATCCTTTGATGTGATCTGATGCGGGGGGGACGGCGTCAGATCAGGATCGGGGGGCCGCGCGCGAAAAGGGTCAGAGGGAAAAAGTGGGCAACGCGGCTTGCGGGTGGGTATAGCTGGGCATGGTGGCGGCGCATCGGTGCGGCAAGGCTTTGGCCCAGTGCAGGGGGTAGGGCCAGTTGGGGCGCGATGCAGTCGGGGCATGGGTGGTGCAGATCGGCAGGGCGTCCCGAACTGTCGGTGCGAAGGGTGATGGTGGTATCACCAACACAGAGTACGGCCCAACCCGTGGCAGGCGCAGACCCGCGCGCAGCCGCCAGGGTGACGCTGGTCAGAACCAAGACCAGCGCCAGCGTAATTGCGATCATACGGGCCAAGCTTTGCATAAAACGGATGTAGCGTGGAACATGGGCAGAGGCCAGAGTGACCTTGCCGCGATGCAAAAAAGGCCCCGCACGGACAACCGGGCGAGGCCTTAGAAGGGAAAGCAGAAGAAATCAGGCCGCCGCGGTTGCCTTGGCGATTTCTTTCTTGATTTTCTGGGCGTCGAGCGACAGCTCTTCAACCTTGGCCTTTGCCATGTACTGATCCAGCCCGCCGCGATGATCAACCGACCGCAGGGCGGCGGCAGAAATGCGCAGTTTGAATGACTGGCCCAGAATGTCGGAAATCAGGGTGACCTCGTTCAGGTTTGGCAGGAACCGGCGGCGGGATTTGTTGTTGGCATGGCTGACAGTGTTGCCAGACATCGGGCCTTTGCCCGTGAGTTCGCAGACGCGCGACATGGTGTCATCCTTGCTTTGGTCAAAGCCGTAAATCACAGCCAAGGCTGCGTTGGGCATGAATTCGATGGCGTCGTTTAGGGGTTCTGCGCCGCGTCGTCAAGCGGGGAACGCGGTGCAGGGGTCAGATTTTGCCGAAGGCCACGCGCCTCATGCGCCAGCAGCCATTCCTTGCGCCACAGACCCCCGCCATAGCCGGTGAGCGCGCCATCAGCGCCCAGCACCCGGTGGCACGGGATCAGGATGGCAATCGGGTTGGCACCATTCGCGCGCCCCATGGCGCGGGCGGATTGCGCCGCGCCGAGACGGGCATAGGTGGTCGTCGTGCCATAGGGCACGCGCTGCAGTCTGGTCCAGACCTGTTGTTCGAAGGCAGTGCCCTGCGGGGCCAGCGGCAGGGTGAAGCGGTCGCTGCGATGTGCGAAATAGGCCGTCAGTTCGGCTTGCAACCGGTCGGTGATGCCCGTGCGCCCCACTACTACGGGCGGCAGTTTGCGCAACTGGCGATCAAGGCGCGCGCGCAGCGGAAACTCCAGCACATGCAGGGCGGTATCACTGCAGACGGCAACCATGCCGCCGATGGGGGTATAGACCCATGCGGCGCGCAGATCGCCGGTCCCGGTGCGCGCGGGAAGCGCCAGGGCCAGATCGGCGGGGCCATTGAGTTCGGGATCAGGAAGGTCGAGCACCATCCTTTACAGGATAGCGGGCAATGGCCGGGGCGTCAAAGCAGTGCCCCGTCGATGTGCAGGCAATGGTCAGGCTACCAGCCCGCCCAGCCGTTCCAGAATGCCCGTCCAGCCCTTCAGATGGCCATCGCGGCTTTGGCCGGACGGGAACTTCAGATGCGTCAGCATGACCTCCGTTCCTTCGGTCACCGGGGTCAGGGGCAGATCGACCATGCTGCCGGGGGCCGACCACGGGGTTTCCCAGGTGAAGGCGATGCGGGAAGACGCGGGGTCATTGCGGACATGGCGCGCCTGCATGTCGGGGCCTATCGTCATGTATTTCGCGATAACCACAGGATCGAGCCAGGCCGTGTAGATCTGTTCGGGGCCGGCCTCGATGGTGCGGCGGGTGGTGAGTATTAGATCAGTCATCTTCGGCATCCTTCGCGAAATGAGCGTCAAGGGCTTCCAACCGCTGATCCCATATGGAACGCAAGCCCGCGAACCAGCGGTCGATCTGTACCAGCGGGGCCATCTGCACCTCGATCAGATGCTCGCGCCACTGGGTACGGCGGCTGACCAGCCCGGCCTTTTCCAGCACCATGATGTGCCGGGAGACGGCGTTCAGACTGATGTCGAACCGCGCCGCGATTTCGGTGACGCGCGATGGCCCTTCCTGTGCGAGATGCGTCAGGATCGCCCTGCGCGTGCGATCGCCAGCCGCCTTGAGGATCGGTGTCAGTAGATCCGTGTCGATTCGTTCAACCATATGGATGAATAGTGCACCGCAACCCAGTTATTCAACATTATTGTTGAATGATGTCCGCGCTGTTGCGGCACATGGCGGCGCAAGGCATAAGCGGGGCATGATCGCCCTGCCCATCGACGATGCCCTGCCCGAGGTCCGTGCCGCGATTGCGGCGGGCGGCCTTTGTGTGCTGCAGGCCCCGCCGGGGGCGGGCAAGACCACGCGGGTCCCCTTGGACCTGCTGGCATCCGGGCTGATAGCCGGGCGCATCGTGATGCTGGAACCCCGCAGGCTGGCCGCCCGGGCGGCGGCGGAACGCATGGCAGAGACGCTGGACGAGGCTGTAGGGGGCACGGTCGGCTACCGCATCCGGGGCGAGGCGCGCGTGTCGCGCGCCACCCGGATCGAGGTTGTGACCGAGGGCATTCTGACCCGGATGATCCAGTCGGACGCTGAACTGCCGGGCATCGGCTGCCTGATCTTCGACGAATTCCATGAACGCAGTCTGAATGCCGATCTGGGGCTGGCTTTGGCGCTGGAAATCCGCGGCGCGCTCCGTCCTGATCTGGCGCTGATCGTGATGTCGGCGACGCTGGATGCGGGTCCGGTGGCCGAACTGATGGGGGATGCACCGATGGTGACGTCCGCAGGCCGCGCCTTTCCGGTTGCGACACGCTGGCTGGGCCGGGCGGTGGATCCATCCATGCGATTTGAGGGCGCCGTGGCGGGACTCGTGCGGCAAGCGGTGCATGAAACGGAGGGCGGGGTTCTGGTGTTTCTGCCGGGCGAGGGCGAAATCCGCCGGGTTGCCGCGCTGCTGGGTGATCTGGATTGTGATATCCGGCCCCTGTTCGGGGCGATGGATTTTGCGGCGCAACGTGCGGCCCTTGGCCCGGCCCAAAGACGCAAGATCGTACTGGCCACATCAATTGCCGAAACCAGTCTGACCATCCCAGATATCCGCGTGGTGGTGGACGCGGGCCGCGCTCGTCGCGCGCGGTTTGACCCGGCATCGGGGATGAGCCGCCTTGTGACAGAGCGCGTGACGAAGGCCGAGGCGGAACAACGCCGGGGCCGTGCCGGGCGGGTGGCACCGGGGGTCTGCTACCGATTGTGGACCAGGGGCGAGGAGGGGGCGCTGGCGGCCTTCCCGCCGCCCGAAATCGTCGCGGCCGATTTGACGGGGCTTGCGCTGGAACTGGCGGCATGGGGCAGTGACGCGCTGCCGTTTCTGACGCCGGCCCCTGCCCCGGCACTGGCCGAGGCGCGCACCCTTCTGGCGGGACTGGGCGCGCTGGCGGGGGCGCGGATCACCGATCACGGGCGCGTTCTGGCAGGTCTGCCGCTGCATCCGCGCCTTGCGCATATGTTGACGGTGGCGGGGGACGCGGCGGCCCCGCTTGCGGCCCTTTTGGCAGCACGCGACCCGCTACGCGGCGCGCCCGTTGATCTGATGCTGCGGCTGGCGGCCGTGCGCGATGGGCGGCGCTTTGCGGCAGAGCATGCCTTCGTCCCACATGCGGGCACGGTGGAGCAGATTCGGGCCGAGGCAAAGCGGCTGACCAAGGGTGGTACGCGACCAGCCCTGGGCATCGGACAGATGGCTGCGCTCGCCTACCCCGACCGCGTGGGCCTGCGCCGCAAAGGCGACGCGCCCCGCTGGGTGTTGTCAGGCGGCAAAGGCGTGGCGATGGCACAGGGCGATCCGATGGCGGGGGCACGGCTGATCGTGGTCACGGATACCGACGGCGATCCGCGCGAGGCGACGGTGCGGCAGGCGGTCACGATCAGCGAGGCCGAATTGCGCGAGGTGCATGGCGCAGCGTTCTACTGGCAGCAGGTCTGCGCATGGTCGCGCCGTGAAGGCCGTGTGACCGCGCGGCGACAGGAATGCTTTGGCGCGCTGGTTCTGGCGGATCAGCATTGGGATGCGCCCGCCGATGCTGTGGCACGCGCCGCCCTTGACGGTGTGCGCGATCTGGGCCTGCCCTGGACACCTGCCGCGCGGCGGCTGCGTGCGCGCATCACCCTTGCCCGCGCGGGCAATTCTGACTGGCCCGATTGCAGCGATGCAGGCCTGATGGACAGTCTGGAGGACTGGTTGCTGCCACATCTGGCGGGCGCGCGCAGCACCGCCGATATCCGGGCGCTGGACCTGACCCCTGCCCTGCTGGCGCGGCTAAGCTGGGAACAGACCCGCCAGTTGGACCTGCTGGTCCCCGCGCATTTCGACACCCCGCTGGGCCGCAGGGTGCCCATCGACTATGATGGTGATCACCCGGCCATCGCGGTGCGCCTGCAGGAATTGTTCGGCGTCACGCGCCACCCGATGATTGGCACCCAGGCCCTGCGCATTACCCTGATGTCGCCCGCCCATGCGCCACTGCAGGTAACCCAGGATCTGCCACGGTTCTGGGCCACATCCTATGCCGACGTGCGTCGCGATATGCGCGGCCAATACCCGCGCCACCCCTGGCCGGAAGACCCCACCGTGGCCGAACCGACCATGTGGGCCAAGCCGCGTGGCACCTGACGATCTTGTTGCCCAGATACGCATCTTTGGCGCAACGCCCCACACCCGTGATCGCCCGTCAGATTCGGACATAATTCCTGACCGCGGTTGCCCTTTCGCAATCCCGCCCAACCGCGTATCAGTCCGCTGTCTGACAGGATGCAAACCATGACCGCCACGCTGACCGCCCCTGCCGGGGCCACACAGGCCCGCTGGGCGATTTCCGCGCTGTTCTTCGTCAATGGCATGACGATCGGGGCCTGGGCACCGCAGATCCCGCTGCTGTTGCCACGTCATCAGATCACTGAGACAACACTTGGCCTGTTGATCCTGTTTCTTGGCATCGGGGCTGTGGGGGCCATGTTGACAGCCGGGCAGTTGATCAGTCACTTCGGATCGCGCGCCATCGTGCGGGTTTCTGCCTTCGCGCTTGTACCCACACTGCCGATGGTCGCACTGGCCCCGTCGCTGGTGGTGCTCGCGCTTTTCATGGTGCTGCTTGGGGCATGCCTTGGCTGCATGGATGTAGCGATGAATGCCAATGCGGTTGCCGTGGAACGCCGATTGGGGCGCGCGGCGATGTCGTCCTTTCATGGCTTCTGGAGCCTTGGCGGCTTTGTCGGCGCGGGTGCGGGCGGCTGGATCGTGGCGCAGGGCGGGGCACTGACGGGCGCGCTGGCCGGCAGCGGAGTGGCGCTTGTGCTGATCCTGCTGGCGCTGCCGTTCGTGATGGAAGACCCGGCGCATGACGTGGCGCGCGATGGCGCGCGCGATGCGCTGTTTCCACGCGATCCGGCGTTGATCGTGCTGGGGGTGATCGCACTGTTTTGCATGGTGCCCGAGGGCGCAGTAATGGATTGGGCCGCGATTTATCTGCAAAAGGAACTGGGGGCGGCGCAGGCGACATCGACGCTGGCGTTTGCATTCTTTTCGGCGGCGATGGCGATCGTGCGCTTTGCGGGCGACGCTGTGCGCAACCGGTTCGGCGCGGTGCGCACTTTGCGGTATTCGGCACTTGTCGCGCTGGTGGGGATCGGGGTTGCAGCAATGGCACCGGCACAGAGCTGGGCGCTGGCGGGTTTTGCGCTGGCGGGCATCGGTGTCGCCAATATGGTGCCCATCGTGTTTTCGGCGGCGGGCAATCATCCGGGGCTGGCACCGGGCACAGCAATCGCCTTTGTGACCATGCTGGGCTATTCGGGCATCCTGTTTGCGCCATCCTCGATCGGCTATGTCGCCGAACATTTCGGGTTCCGCATCACCTTTGGCGCTTTGGCGGTGGTGCTGGCCGTCGTCGCGGTGATGGCTGACAGGGCGCGCGCGGCCGAGCGTTAAAGCGGATCACCGTCAATCTGACTCAGATTGAAGGTCATCCAAGACAAGAACCACCTGTGAATGCCCGCGTGTCGTGCGCAATCGGTTGAACCCGCTTGCGGACGACACGCCCTAAAGCAGGCCCGCCACCTGATCCGACCGCACCAGCTGGGCGAAATCGGCCCCCAACAGCGACAAGGTCACCCGCAGCACGGTATCGGCATCAATCCGCCCGCCGTCATGGGCGGCGATGTCGAACCCAATCAGTGCGTCACCGGGCAGGATCACACCAAAGCCAAGATCCGAGGCCGCCCGCGTGGTCGATGTCACGCAGAACGCGGCCACCGCGCCAATGATAACAATGCGCCCCACCCCGATCTGGCGCAGATGCGCATCAAGGCCGGTACCCGCAAAACCCGATGACCCGGTCTTGTGCAGCACCACTTCGCCGGACACGGGTGTGGCGCAGGGCAGCGGCGCATGACCGGGCGTGCCAGGGTGAAAATCCGAAGCTGGGTCAGGGTCATCGTGATGCACATGCACGACCGGCAGGCCGCGCCCACGAAACAGCGCGAGCAAATGGGCGGTCTGTTCCTCGGCCTGCGGATTGGCACGCGGACGACCCGTGGCGGTGCGGTGCGCCATGCCCATTTGCATGTCGATGATCAGCAGAGCCGTTTTCACGTTATGCCCCCATGTAATCGGCCTTGCCGATCTCGATGCCATTGTGGCGCAGGATGTTATAGGCGGTGGTCGCGTGGAAATGAAACTGCGGCAGAGAGTACATCGTCAGGTAGGCCAGCCCCGGCATGGTCACGTCCTGCCCGCGCATGCGCAGCGTCACATCGCGGGTTTCGGCCCCGTCATAGGCGCTGCTGGGAAAGGTCGCCACATAGGCGCGGGCCGCCGCAATGCGGGCCAGCAGTTCGGCAAAGCTGGTTTCGGTGTCGGCAAAGCCCTGCGGCTCAACCCCGGCCATACGGGCCGCCGCGCGCGCGGCAAAGTCGCAGGCGAGCTGCACCTGCCGCGTAAAAGGCAGCATGTCCGGGAACAGTCGAAAGGCCAGCAACGCCTCGGGCTTGATGTCTTTGGCGGCCACATGTGCTGCGGCCTTTGCAAGGATGCCGGACAGCGCACCAAGGGTGCGGTCCATGGGGGGGACGGTTTGGGCATACATAGCTTGGGCCTTTCGGATTGGGGTTGGCCTTTGATCATGGCGGGCGGCAGGCATGTCAATGGTGGCCTTGCACGCGGGCAGGACGGGTGCCACAGATATGTGATGACAGCGTCGCCCGCCCCCCGCCCGCTTGCCAGTCGCGATGGCCTGCCTGCCGAATGGCAGATCATTCTGGCCGACTATCCGCGCCGCACGTGGGAAAGCCACACCGATTTCAACGGGCTTGCCGCTTTCTGGCTAGACCGGCATCTGGGCTTTCGCAGGCTTTGCGCACAAATCGGCACGGATACCGAGGCGATGATCGACCGCCAGCTTGCCCCCGATGCCTATGCCGCGCGGCTGTCAGGGCTGGGGTCGCGGTTGTTGGGCGATCTGATCGGGCATCACCAGATCGAGGACGAGGCGTATTTCCCGCAACTGGCGCAGTTAGAGCCGCGCCTCGCGCAGGGCTTTGCCATGCTGGACCGCGATCACCATGACCTGCACACGTTGATCGACCGGTTTGCCGATGGCGCCAACAGCGTGCTGCGCGCAGACAACGACAAGGCCCGGCGCGCGGCGGCGGGCGTTTTCCGCAGCGACCTTGCGGCGTTTCAGACCCTGCTGGTGCGGCACTTGACCGATGAAGAAGATCTGGTGTTGCCAGTGGTTCTGAAACACCGGTTTGGATAGCACCTATTTCTTGTGGATAACGACGACCTGATCCTTGCGGGCCTTGTCATACTTGACCTGAAATACGAAACAGCCGGAAATTTCGTCGCCCAGCGCGTTAAAGGCAGCCTCCGTCAACGCATCCGAATGAGTGAAATGGCGGCCTTCGGAAAAGCCGCGAAACAGGGCGGCGGTTTTGGTCAGCCCCGTCTTTTCATATGTCTCGGGTTGCCAGCGCAAATCCTCGATGATGTAGAGCCCGCCAGAGCGGAGTCGCGGCCAGAGTGACAGAAAACCGTTCTGCTGATGGTGCGAGGCGTGGCTGGCGTCGTCGATGATGATGTCGAGCAAGGGCATCCTGGCGGCGGCGGCGTCAATGTTGGCGCGTTCGTCCATGTCGCAGCGGTGAAAGGTAAAGCGGTCATGCTGGAACCACGCAAAATCCGACACATCAAGACCATGGATTTTGGCTTTCGGAAAGAATTCCAGCCACATCCGGATGGATGGCAGATCCTCAGTCTTGCGGTCAGCGGTTGCGCCATGTTCCGGCCCGCCGATCAGCAAGCCCATTTCAAGAAAGGTGATCGCGCGGTCGCGGTAGGGATGGAACAGCATATGGTAAAGTTCGGTATAGCGGTGCTTGGTGGAGCCTTTGTCCGAACCGTAGCGGTCTGCAAGTGCCGTCAGGTTTTCAGGCGGGGCGGGAGCAGTCGCATTTTTTGCCTTGATCGCCATAAGAAACCCTCTGTCTGCCCCTGCCGCCCTACTGTTTCGATTTTTTAAACGGTGGCAAGGGGCGATGCGATTGCCCTGCGCGATGCGCCGACTGTGGCGCACCATCACCCCGCTTGCAGCAGGTCGCCCTGCCGGACCACCTCGGCCACCAGAATGTCCAGATCTTCGCGTCTGGTCCGATGGCTGTTGATCGCCGCGCGCAGCGAGTGACGCCCTTTCACGGTGGTATCGGTGGGCACTGCCACGCCGCTTTCCTGCACCCGCAACATGATTTCGGTATTCAGCGCCTTTAGATCAGCCTCGCCGTGCCCGCGCCCGCGCCCGCGATAGCGAAAGCACACGATGTTGATCGCGACCGGTGCCATCAACTCCAGCCGTGGGTCGGCCCGGATCAGATCGGCGAGGTAACGCCCCATGTCGATGTGCTGGTCGATCAGCGTGCCGAACTTCGCGACGCCCTGTTCCTTCAACGACATCCACAGTTTAAGCGCCTTGAACCCGCGCGACAGCTCGAACCCGTAGTCGGCGAGGAATTCACCCGCCGCCAGCCCCCGTTCCTGCAGCTGAAGATAGTCACCATGCAGATTGAACGTCTCGAAATGCCGTCTGCCGTCCCGCACCAGTGCGCAGCCGCATTCAAAGGGGGTCTGCAGCCATTTATGCGGATCGAGCGCCAGCGAATCCGCCAGTTCCAGCCCGTCCACCAGTGCGCGGTTGCGGTTTGATATCCGGATCAACGCGCCAATGCAGCCATCGATGTGAAACCAGATGTTCTCGCGCCTGCACAAGGCCGCAATGCGGCGCAGATCGTCAATCGACCCGGTGTTGGTGGTACCCGCCGTGGCAATCACGCAGGCCGGGAGCAATCCTGCGGCCCGGTCTTCGGCGATCATCGCGCCGAGCGCGTCCAGGTCCATGCGATAGTCAGCGTCCGTCGGCACAAGCCGCAGGGCCCTGCTGCCCAGACCCAGGGTTTCGACCGACTTCTGATGCGCCGAGTGCACCTGATCCGACGCGTAGAACCGCAACGGCCGGGGCAGGCCGGCAATGCCGTCAGCCCGCACATCGACCCCTGCCATCGCGTTCCGCGCCACGGTCAGTCCGACCATGTTGGCCATCGACCCGCCTGATGTCAGTGTGCCACCCGCCGTTGGCGGAAACCCCATCAGGTCCGTCAGCCAATCCACCACCTGCCGGTCTGTCGCCGCCGCCGCAGTATCGCCGCCGCCAAGGTTCGATCCGTCGATCGCGGCGATAAAATCGGCCAGCGCCCCGGTGAAATTGCTGGCACCCATGTACCAGCCGAAAAAACGCGGATGGATGTTGCCCATCGGATATGGCCGCAGGGTTTCGCACATCGCGCCGTAAACCTCGGAGAGCGGCGTGGGGTCATGGGGCACGGGCGTCTTGTAGGCGGCCCGCACATCATCGGGCATCGGCCGCCAGACCGGGCGCTTTCGCACGTCGGCCAGATGATCCACCGCATCATCGACGATGCGGTGTGCCAGCGCGCGCGTGGCAGACCAATCCTCGGGATCAAGGCTGATTTCCGGTTCGTTGCCCATGAATGCCCCCACAAAAATGAATCAACGCACTGGGCAGAGGCTGGACTTGATGGCCCCGAAAGTCAATTTCCGCAAACGGGTGGGATTTCCGCCGGCCTTCAGACCCCCAGACACCAGCGCATGATCGCCTTTTGTGCGTGAAGGCGGTTCTCGGCCTCATCAAAGATCACCGAATGCGGGCCGTCCATCACGGCGCTAGTCGCCTCGTCGTTCCTGTGCGCGGGCAGGCAGTGCATGAACAGGGCATCGGGTTTGGCGTGGGCCATCAGCGCCTCGTTCACCTGATAGCCGCGCAATTGGTTGTGACGGCGTTCCTTGGCGGATTCGGGGTCGTGCATCGACACCCAGGTATCGGTCACCACCAGATCTGCGCCCTGCACCGCAATGGCCGGGTCACGTTCGATATACACGCGGGAGCCCTGTTCGCGGGCAAAGCCCACGAAGGCGGGCTCGGGGTCAAGCGTTTCGGGGCCGGTGAAGGTGAAATCAAAGCCGAACTGGCCCGCGGCATGCAGGAACGAGCCGCAGACGTTATTGCCGTCGCCGGCCCAGACCACTTTTTTGCCTGCGATAGGACCGCGATGTTCCTCATACGTCATCACGTCGGCCATGATCTGGCAGGGATGGGTGCGGTTGGTCAGACCGTTGATCACCGGCACCGTGGCATGTTCGGCCATTTCCATCAGGGTTTGTTCTTCGAACGTGCTGATCTTGATGAGGTCGACATAGCGTGACAGCACGCGGGCCGTATCGGCGATGGTTTCGCCATGCCCAAGCTGCATCTCCTTGCCGGACAGGAACGACGAGGCGACTAGCGCCGTGATGGACGGCCCGCATTCGGTGATCTTTGATGAGGCCGAGA
>JANNKX010000052.1:0-14259 GCA_031396505.1 Rhodobacterales bacterium | reverse complement strand
GTGAAGAAGGTCAGCTACGAAGTGCAGCCGACCCGCGAGGGCCAGGTGCTGGACTATGACAAGCTGACGATGAAGGTGGAAACCGACGGCTCGCTGACACCCGATGACGCCGTGGCCTATGCCGCGCGCATCCTGCAGGATCAGTTGTCGATCTTCGTCAACTTCGATGAGCCGGAGTCTGCGACCCGGATGGATGACGAGGACGGGCTGGAATTCAACCCGCTCCTTCTCAAGAAGGTGGACGAGCTGGAGCTTTCGGTGCGTTCGGCGAACTGCCTGAAGAACGACAATATCGTGTATATCGGCGATCTGATCCAGAAAACCGAAGCCGAAATGCTGCGCACGCCGAACTTTGGCCGCAAATCCCTGAACGAGATCAAGGAAGTGCTGTCAGGCATGGGGCTGCATCTGGGGATGGACGTCGAGGACTGGCCGCCGGAAAACATCGAAGATCTGGCCAAGCGGTTCGAAGACCAGTTTTAAGGGGTAACTCCCACCCCATCCCCTTCGCACAGGAGGGGAGGGGGGCCGCGAAAAATGCCCGGACCTGCCGGGGAACAACTGGCGCAAGCCCAAGGTGAGCGGGGCCAACCGTAGGCCCCGCCGGACAAAGCAAAACCAAACGTCTAAAGGAGACGATCATGCATCACGGAAGCGGCTATCGCCGTCTGAACCGCACCCACGAACACCGCAAGGCGATGTTTGCCAATATGTGCGGCAGCCTTATCGTACACGAACAGATCAAGACGACACTGCCCAAGGCCAAGGAGCTGCGCCCGATTATCGAAAAGCTGATCACGCTGGCCAAACGCGGCGATCTGCATGCGCGCCGTCAGGCCCACGCAGCCCTGAAGCAGGACATGCACACGCAGCGCCTGTTTGACATTCTGGGGCCGCGCTACAAGGACCGTCAGGGCGGCTATGTGCGCGTGTTGAAGGCCGGGTTCCGCTATGGTGACATGGCGCCGATGGCGATTATCGAATTCGTGGATCGTGACACGTCGGCCAAGGGTGCAGCAGACCATGCCCGCACAGCCGCCGCTGCGGCCGACGACAACTGATCCAGCCGAACATGACCTGATCGGAAAAGCCCGCATCTGCGGGCTTTTTCATTTTTCATCCTGAGATGTGTTGCGGGTATACCAAAGGGCTAGTATCCGGATGATGTGCAATTTATGGTTGCATGAGAATCAGTGTGAATGCAGGCAGAAGATCGACGTGAAGTTAGGAATTGACGGTGAGCTATACCGCCTGTCGCTGCAGGCACCCGCTGGTTATTTTGTCGGATTGCACATCCGTTTTACGGCGCCGCTGTTTACCTTTCAAAGCTACGATCAGGCCTGGATCGACCACTATACCGAAAACGGTTTTGTGCTGCGGGACCCGATGACCGCATGGGGGTTCAGCACGACTGGCAGTATCCGGTGGAGCGACGCACGCTTGCCCGATCCGTTCGGTCTGTTCAACGAGGCTGCGCGCTTTGGCCTGAACTATGGCGTGACGGTTGCGTGTGGTCCGATCAAGTCACGCACGATCGCGTCGTTCGCAAAGGCAGACCGTGAATTCAAAGATGCAGAGATCGAGGCGGTCACCGCAATCGTCCATCGCCTGCATGATATGACCGAACCGCCCGAACAGCTGACACAAGCGCAGGTCGAGGCGTTGCGATGTATTGCAGGGGGTGACAGGTTTGCTGCCGCGGCTGTCAAGTTGGGAATATCTGAAAGTGCACTCAAGGCCCGGATCACGTCGGCGCGCGTTCGTTTGATGGCGCGCACGACCGCCGAGGCCATTCAGCGCGCAAAGGACTTTCGTCTGATCTGACCTCTTCCTGCATGGTTTCGTCCACCACCAACCCTGCAGGAGAACCCAATGCAGACCACAACGCTTTCCTTTGCCAATCTTCACAACCATGGCGAGCTTTTCGCAAACATGCTGCGCGCAAGGCGCGAGTTATTCATCGTTCAGAACAAGTGGAACCTGCCCGAGGCGATGGGGATGGAGTATGACCAATACGACACGCCGGCCAGCCGCTGGGTGGTCGTGCATGATGGTGAAGGCCGCGTGCTGGCGGGCAACCGGCTGACGCCGACCACGACGAACTGCGGCATCTACAGCTATATGATCCGCGATGCGCAGCGGGGCTTGCTGGATACGATTCCCGAAAACTTGCTCTATGAAAAGGCGCCGGTTGCGCCACAAATCTGGGAAAGCTCGCGCCTGTTTGTCAGCAATGATGTGCCGGCCGCGATCCGGCGGCGGGTCCATGCGCAACTGATCATGCAGTTGGGCGATACGGTGCGCAGTCTGGGGGCGACACATGCGCTGACGTTGCTGGCCGCGAACTGGCCGCGTTGGGCGGACCGGGTGGGCGTCAAGATGCGGGCGATGGGGCCGGTGATGGCGATTGACGGGATCGACAATCAGGTGGTGGAGATGGACTTCAGCCTGACGGTGCATTGACGGCAACGGTTCTGCGGGGCCGGCCTTGCCGATCCCGCTTTCCTGCCTGCAGGAAGGCGGGTATCGTCGCCCGATGGCTGATCTGTTTGACACCCCGCAACCCGCCGTTGATGCCCCGCGCCCGCTTGCCGATCGGTTGCGTCCGCGCAGGCTGGCGGATGTCATCGGGCAGGGTCATGTGCTGTCACCCGAAGGCCCCTTGGGCGCAATGCTGGCGGCGCGGAGCCTGTCATCACTGATCCTGTGGGGGCCGCCGGGGGTGGGCAAGACGACGATTGCGCGGCTGTTGGCGGATGAAACCGACCTGACCTTTGTGCAGATATCGGCGATTTTCACGGGCGTGCCGGATTTGCGCCGCGTGTTCGAGTCCGCGAAAATCAGGCGGCAGAACGGGCAGGGCACATTGCTGTTCGTGGATGAGATTCACCGGTTCAACAAGGCGCAGCAGGATGGGTTCCTGCCATTGATGGAGGATGGGACGATCCTGTTGGTGGGGGCGACGACGGAGAATCCGAGTTTTGAGTTGAACGCGGCGCTGTTGTCACGGGCGCAGGTGATTGTGCTGGAACGCCTGACGCTGATTGATCTGGAATTGCTGGCGCAGCGGGCGGAAATGGAGATGGGGCGTGCGCTGCCATTGACGGGCGAGGCGCGCGAGGCGCTGCTGGAAATGGCGGATGGCGACGGGCGGGCGGTGCTGAACCTGATTGAGCAGGTGGCGGCGTGGAAGCTGGATGCATTGCTGAGCCGCGAGGCGCTGGCGACACGGCTGATGCGGCGGGCGAGCAAATACGACAAATCGGGCGAGGAGCATTACAATCTGATATCGGCGCTGCATAAATCGGTGCGCGGGTCGGATCCAGATGCGGCGCTATACTGGTTTGCGCGGATGCTGGAGGGGGGCGAGGACCCGCGTTTCCTTGCGCGGCGGATCACGCGGATGGCAGTGGAGGACATTGGCCTTGCAGACCCGCAGGCGCAGGCGGTGTGTCTGGAGGCGTGGCAGACTTACGAGCGGCTGGGGTCGCCCGAGGGCGAGTTGGCACTGGCGCAGGCGGTGATTTATCTGGCGTTGGCGCCGAAATCGAACGCGGTTTTCGTGGCGTACAAGGCAGCACGGGCGGCTGCGCGGGATACGGGAAGTGAGCCGCCACCCAAACATATCCGCAATGCGCCGACGAAACTGATGAAGGATATCGGATACGGGGCGGGGTATGCCTATGACCATGACGCGGAGGATGGATTTTCGGGGCAGAACTATTTCCCGGAAGGGATGAAACGGCCGGTGTATTATCTGCCGCCCGAACGGGGGTTTGAGCGGGAGTTGAAAAAGCGGGTGGCGTATTTTGCGAAACTGCGGGAAAAGCGCAAGAATTGACGGCTGTCAATTTTTGATATTCTCGATATAAATCAGCATCTTAAATTTTCAATTCGGGGTCATTTTAACGCTTTGTTAATTTTGCATGGCCGCTGGCGAGACGCCCCCGCCCTGTTGACAATTCCCGTCCCCGCCGCCAAGGACAGCGCATGATCTGGACCCTGACCCAAGTTGCCGCCGGTGGAGCCATCGGGGCGGTGCTGCGCTTTGCCACCGTGTTGGGGGCTGTGCGTCTGTTCGGTGCGGGCTTCCCCTTTGGCACGCTGGCGGTGAACATCCTGGGCAGTTTTGCCATGGGGTTCTTGTTCGTGATCCTGACGGCGCGGGGCAGCGGGCTGCATCCGTTTCTTTTGACCGGCATCCTTGGCGGGTTCACCACGTTTTCGGCGTTTTCACTGGATGCGGTGACGCTGTGGGAGCGCGGCGATGCGTTTCAGGCGGGGCTTTATGTGGCGGCCTCGGTCATACTTTCCATCCTCGCCCTTGCATTCGGGGCCCTAATCGCAAGGTCGATGACATGAGCGGCGTGATGAGCTTGACTGTATCGGCGGATGATGGAGAGCAGCGGCTGGACAAATGGTTCAAGCGGCGGTTCCCGCAACTGACGCAAGGGGCGGTGGAAAAGATGTGCCGCACGGGGCAGGTGCGGGTGGATGGCGGGCGCGCCAAGGCGAGCGACCGGATCATTCCGGGGCAGGTGATCCGCGTGCCGCCGTTGCCCGATACAGCGGCCCCGGTGCGGACGGCGGAAAGCCGGATTTCGGCGGCTGATACCAAGATGATCCAGAACGCGGTGATCTTTAAGGACGAACACCTGATCATCCTGAACAAACCGCCGGGCCTGCCAAGCCAAGGCGGGTCGGGTCTGGGTGAGCGGCATGTGGATGCGTTGTCGGAAGCGTTGAAGTTTGGCTACAAGGACAAGCCGAAACTGGTGCACCGGCTGGATAAGGATACATCCGGCCTGCTGATGCTGGCGCGCACCGACCGGGTCGCGCGTGCGCTGTCCGAGGCGCTGCGGCATAGGCTGACGCGCAAGATTTACTGGGCGGCGGTGGCAGGTGTGCCGCATCCGCGCAAGGGCAGCATCAAATACGGGCTGATGAAGGCACCGGGCCATGGCCGGGGGGCCGAGGCCGAAAAGATGCAATGCGTGCATCCGGCAAAGATGGCGGAATACCCGGATGCCAAACGCGCGCAGACCGATTACTTTGTGCTGTGGTTTCTGGGCAGCCGCCTGTCGTGGATGGCACTGGAGCCGGTGACGGGCCGCACCCACCAGTTGCGCGCGCATATGGCCGAAATCGGCCATCCGATCATCGGTGACAGCAAATATGGCGACAGTGGTACGGAAAACGAAGGTGACGGGTGGGGTGCGCAAATCGGCGGCGACATCAGCCGCAAGCTGCACCTGCATGCGCGCAGCCTGACGATTGAACACCCGATTTCCAAGGTGATGATGACGTTCACGGCCCCGTTGCCGGACCATATGGCGCGGACGTGGAAAACGCTTGATTGGGGCGAAAAAGATGTGCCCGCGGACCCGTTTGGTGACGCATGAGCGTATGGGCGGCAAAACGGTTCTGGACCGATGCGACGGTTGAGGCGGTTGCCGACGGGTTTACGGTGCGTCTTGACGGGCGGGCCGTCAGGACGCCGTTGAAGGCGGCCTTTGTGGTGCCGAGCCATGCGATGGCGCAGGCGGTTGCGGATGAATGGCAGGCGCAGACGGGGCTGGTGCGCCCCGAGACGATGCCGGTGACTCGGTCGGCCAATTCGGCGATCGACAAGGTGGCGGCGCAGTTTGACGAGGTGGTGGGGTTGATCGCGGCGTATGGGGCCAGTGATCTGCTGTGCTATCGCGCAACGTTTCCGCCGGCGTTGATTGCGCGGCAGGCAGATGCTTGGGACCCGCTGCTGGATTGGGCGGCGGACGCTTTGGGTGCATCGCTGACATCGACCCTTGGGATTGTTCACGTTGAACAGGACGCCCGCAGCGTGGCGGCGCTGCAGGCGCGGGTGGCGGCAATGACGGTGTTTCAGATTGCGGGCCTGCACGATCTGGTGGCGATCAGCGGGTCGCTGGTGTTGGCGCTGGCGGTGACGGAGGGGCGGTTGGACCTTGATGATGCGTGGCGATTAAGCCGAATCGATGAGGCGTGGCAGGCCGAACAATGGGGCCACGACGAAGATGCGGCCGCACAAGAGGCGCTGCGCCATGCGGGATTTGCGCATGCGGGGCGATTCTATGGATTGTGTGGGTAACAATTCTGACCAGTTTTTGTGCGCATGGCCGCGCAAGCGCCCGAAAAATCCGCAAGCGCATTGAAATACAACGATAAATTTGATCATTGCGATGGTGGCTTGACCACGGCCTGTTGTCTGTCCGAAACTATTGCGTGCAGTGGCATAGCCCATTACATCACGTTGACTGCTGCAATTTGTGGCAGTTTATAAACATCGCCCTTTTAGGGGCGGGAACTCAGGAAGAGGTATCCATGAAAACATCCGTATTCCTTGGCACGATCGCTGCTGCCGCCGTTCTGGCCGGTGCTGCGTCTGCCCAGAGCACGCTGGAAGCCGTGAAGGCGCGGGGCGAGCTGATCTGCGGATCGAACACCGGTCTGACCGGTTTCGGTGCGCCCGACGCCAACGGCGAATGGCAGGGCTTTGACGTCTCGTTGTGCCGCGCGATTGCAGCGGCTGTGTTGGGCGATCCGACCAAGGTCAAGTTCGTGCCGACAACGGGCGAGACGCGGTTTACATCGCTGTCATCGGGCGAAGTGGACATTCTGGTGCGCAATTCGACCTGGACGCTGTCACGCGACAGCGAACTGGCGTTCGATTTCGTGGCGGTGAACTACTATGACGGCCAGGGCTTTATGGTGAAGAAAGAGCTGGGCGTGTCATCGGCGAAAGAACTGGATGGGGCGACCGTTTGCATCCAGACCGGTACGACGACCGAGTTGAACCTTGCGGACTTCTTCAAGGCCAACAACATGACCTACACGCCGGTCAACGTGGCCGACGACAGCGAAGCGGCGGCCCAGTATCTGGCGGGCGCTTGCGACACCTATACCACGGATGCGTCGGGTCTTGCCGCGAGCCGTGCGTCGATGGCGGATGCCGCCAACCACATCATCCTGCCTGAAATCATCTCGAAAGAGCCGCTTGGCCCGGTCGTGCGCCATGGCGACAGCAACTGGGGCGATATCGTACGCTGGACCTACTATTCGCTGGTTATCGCGGAAGAGTTTGGCGTGACGAAAGCCAATCTGGAAGAGGTTGCAGCGTCCACGACCAACCCGGAAATCAAGCGCCTTCTGGGCCTTGAGGGTGACATGGGCGTGAAACTTGGCCTTGACGCCGAATTTGCAAAGCGGGCGATTATGGTCGCTGGCAACTATGGCGAAATATTTGAAGCCAATATCGGGTCGTCGACCCCGATCGGTCTGGCGCGTGGTCTGAACGCGCTGTGGACGCAAGGTGGCCTGCAATACGCACCGCCTTTCCGTTAATCTGATCTTGCGGCGCGCCGGGTGACTGGCGCGCCGCAAACCTTTGATATTCAGACGATCTTTGCGGGCCTGAGGCAGCAGACCTCACATCAAACCGGACCATCCGGGGGCGCCGACGAAGACAGGGGGTTACATGGCGATAGCCGCAGATGTGCCGAAAGATGGCTTTCGGCTTTCACAGCTTATCTATGACACGCGCTATCGGTCGTACACGATTCAGATCGTGGTGCTGGTTCTGTTCGGGCTTGGCGTGGCATGGCTGTTGAACAATGTCATCGAAAATCTGGCGGCCAAGGGCAAGGTGTTCAGTTTTGCCTTCCTGTGGCAGCGCGCAGGGTATGACATTGAACAGACGCTGATCCCTTACACCAATGACAATGATCACTTTCGGGCCTGGATGGTCGGGCTTGCCAATACCCTTGCGGTGGCCATTCCGGGCTGCATGCTGGCGACGATCCTTGGTGTCATCGTGGGTGTGCTGCGCCTGTCGAAGAACTGGCTGATTGGCCGCCTGATGACGGTTTACGTCGAGATTTTTCGCAACATTCCGCTGCTGCTGTGGATTTTGATCATTGCGGTGCCGATGCGCGAACTGACGCCCGAGCCGCGCGATTTCGTGGTCACCGCGGAGATGCAGGCGGCGGGCGAGGCACCAGTGGCCAGCATGTGGCTGGGCGACAGTGTCGCGCTGACCTCACGCGGGATCAATGCGCCTTTGCCGTTGTTCGCGCGCCCGCTGGGATCGCTTGATCTGGGGTTCATGTCGGTGAACCTGACGTTTCTGGCGACACTGATTGTCATTCTGGGCAGTTTCTGGGTGAACCGTATCATCGTGAACCGCGCGCGGGTGATGCAGGAAGAAACCGGCGTGCGGCCTGTGACATGGTGGCAATCGGTGCTGGTGCTGGCGGGGCCGTTCCTTGTGCTGATGGTGGCCCTTGGGTTTCATCTGGAATATCCGGTTCTGGGCAAGTTCAACTTTTCGGGCGGGGTGCTGTTGCAGCATGCCTATACATCGCTGCTGGTCGCACTTGTGCTGTATACCAGCGCGTTTATCGCGGAAATCGTGCGCGCGGGCATTCAGGCGATCAGCCGTGGGCAATCCGAGGCATCAGCGGCCCTTGGTCTGCGCCCGGGGCGCACGATGAACCTTGTGATCCTGCCGCAGGCGTTGCGGGTGATCATTCCCCCGCTGATCAGCCAATACCTGAACCTGACGAAGAACACGTCCTTGGGGATTGCGGTCAGTTACCTTGACCTGCGCGGCACGCTGGGGGGGATCACCCTGAACCAGACGGGGCGCGAGTTGGAATGCATGCTGTTGATGATGTTGAACTATCTGATCCTTAGCCTGCTGATTTCATCCGTCGCCAATATCTACAACCGATCCATTCAGTTGAAGGAGCGTTGAGATGGCTGTGACGCATCGCTATGTCCGCACCGAAATGCTGCCGCAACAGACGGCCCCGCTGACGGAACGCGGGGCGGTGAAATGGGTGCAGACCAACCTGTTTTCCGGGCCTTTCAACACGATCCTGACGTTGGCGGGGTTTGTGGTGTTGTATTACCTGTTGCAGGCGCTGCTGCCATGGCTGCTGAACGGGGTATGGAACGCCAATTCGCTGGCCGAATGCCGTGCGATCATTGCGGCGAACGCGGGCGAGGGCGCATCGGGGGCGTGTTGGGCCCTGATCCGGGAGCGGTGGCATCAGTGGCTGTTCGGGTTTTACCCGCAGGATCAGTACTGGCGGCCTGTGCTGGCATTCCTGTTGATGCTGACGGCCTTCGCGCCGGTGTTGTTCAGTGCGGTGCCAAAAAAGCTGTTGTGGTTGACCGTGCTGTTTCCGGCAATCTGCTTTTTCCTGTTGTGGGGCGGGTCAGTCTGGGCGCCGGTCGTGGGGATGCTGGGCTTTGTCGTGCTGGTGGTGGTGTACCGCCTGGCGCAGCCGATCATCGGTGTTTCGCCCGGTGCCGGGGCGGGGGTTGTGGCAGCGGTCATCTGGTGGCTGTTTCTGGGTGCGCCGCTGGCCAACTTTTTGGCGGGCCTGATGCCATGGGGGCTGTCGCCGGTGACCAGCGACCAGTTTGGTGGCTTTTTGCTGGCGATTACCATTGGCGTGACGGCGATTTCGTTTTCGCTGCCGTTGGGAATCCTTCTGGCGCTTGGTCGGCAGTCGGACATGTTGATCGTGAAAACCCTGTGCGTGGGGTTCATCGAGTTTATCCGGGGGGTGCCGCTGATTACGCTGCTGTTCACGGCATCGTTGCTGTTGCAATATTTCCTGCCCAAGGGCACCAGCTTTGACATCATTCTGCGGGTGATCATCCTTGTGACGCTGTTTTCGGCGGCTTACCTCGCCGAGGTGATCCGGGGTGGTCTTGCGGCCTTGCCGCGCGGGCAATACGAGGCGGCGGATGCGCTTGGCCTTGATTACTGGCGCGCACAGCGGTTGATCATTCTGCCGCAAGCGTTGAAAATCTCGATCCCGTCGATCGTGTCGACGTTTATCGGGCTGTTCAAGGATACCACGCTGGTGTCGTTTGTGGGGCTGCTTGATCCGCTGCGCGGGGTGACCAACGTGGTGCGGGCCGACATCAACTGGAAGGGTATCTACTGGGAGCCCTACATCTTTGTGGGTGCCATCTTCTTTGTCTTCTGCTTCGGGATGTCGCGCTATTCGATGTATCTGGAAAACAAGCTTAAAACCGATCATCGGTAAGGATCAGCCATGAACACGACAGCCAAGATGCAAGTCAGCGACGAGACCGCGATCCAGATCACGGGGATGAACAAGTGGTATGGCACGTTCCATGTGCTGCGCGACATCAACATAACGGTGATGAAGGGCGAACGGATCGTGATCTGCGGGCCGTCAGGATCGGGGAAATCGACGTTGATCCGGTGCATCAACCGGCTGGAGGAACACCAGCAGGGCCAGATCGTGGTGGATGGCACGGAATTGACGAATGATCTGAAGAACATCGACAAGGTGCGGTCGGAAGTGGGGATGGTGTTTCAGCATTTCAACCTGTTTCCGCATCTGACGATCCTGGAGAATCTGACGCTGGCGCCGATCTGGGTGCGCAAGACGCCGAAACGCGAGGCGGAGGAAGTGGCGATGCATTTCCTGAAAAAGGTGAAGATCCCGGAACAGGCGCATAAGTATCCCGGCCAGTTATCGGGCGGTCAGCAGCAGCGCGTGGCGATTGCACGGAGCCTGTGCATGAAGCCGCGGATCATGCTGTTTGACGAGCCGACATCGGCGCTGGATCCTGAGATGATCAAGGAAGTGCTGGATACAATGATCGAACTGGCACAGGAAGGTATGACGATGCTGTGCGTGACCCATGAGATGGGGTTCGCGCAGGCCGTGGCCAACCGGGTGATCTTTATGGATCAGGGCCAGATCGTGGAACAGAACGAACCGAAGGAGTTCTTCAATAACCCGCAGTCGGAGAGGACGAAACTGTTCCTGAGCCAGATTTTGGGGCATTGAGCCGACCGTGGCCGGGGGCTCTGCCCCCCAAGCCAGAGGTTTCTTGAACCGATGGCGAAGCCTCTGGCTCACCCCGGGATATTTGAACAGAGAAGAAGATGGCAGGCAGATCAGCCGTGTAGGGCAACTACTGCGTCTTCTTCTTCGCCTCGGCTGCCGCCTTCATCCGCGCCAGCAATTCCTCTTTGGTAGGGCGGCCAACATTGCCATTGTCATGCGGAATGGCGTCGTCGTTGCCGGGGCGAAATTTGCCCGGTTTGGGGCTGCCTGATTTGCCGTAGTCCATCGCCGTCACCTATACTGCCAATTCGCGCGGCACGATGAAATCGAGCGTGCTGCCAGCGCCCCATGCCACATCGGCCCAGTCGGCGACAGCGAAATCAATCACAGTCGTGGCCCCGGTCGGATAGCGGACGAATTCGGTGTTCAGGGGGGCTTGCGCGGTGATGCGCGCGGCGAATTCGGCGATGCCGGGGTTATGGCCAATCATCATCACGGTGTTGCCCCTGGCATGGCGCAGCACGGCAAGCATCACATCGGGGCCAGCGTGATAGAGCGCCGGTTTCAGTTCCAGAATGGGTGTGCCGGGCAGGGCGGGGGCCAAACCGCTCCATGTTTTGCGGGTGCGCAGGCTGTCTGAACACAACACTTCGTCGGGCACATAGCCGCGCGTCGCGAGCCATTGGCCAAGGTCTGCCGCCGCAGCCTGCCCACGGTCGTTCAGGGGGCGGTCATGGTCGGCCATCAGGGGGTCGTCCCAGCTGGATTTCGCGTGGCGCGTCAGGATCAGGCGCTTCATTTGTGAAATTGTCCCATATGATAAGCGGAGTGTTCAGGCATCCTTGCATAGCTTTGCGACAGGGGGCAAGCACGGCGCACAGCACAGCCCTGTGACATGCAGATAACGCCGGGCGGGGTATCAAGATAGGCGTGGCAGGCGGGCAGAGTGTAACCTGCGCCTGTCAGGGCATCCGCCGGGCAGGCGGTGAGGCAGGGTTTGGCGCAGGCGTCGCAGGGCCGCGTGGTGGGGGCGGGCAGATCGAGCCGTGTTTTCAGCGCAAGCGCGCCACGAAAGCTGACCATCAGACCTTGGGTATCGTGCACCAGCAGGCGCACCGGGCTTTCCCAAACGCGCCCAGTGCGCAGGGCCCATTTGTAGAACGGGTGGTAGGGCGCACCGCCAAAGGGAAATAGTGCCTTTGCCCCCAGATCGCAGGCGATGGTTCCAATCACACGGCGCGACCAACGATCAACCGGATCGGGTGCGCCATCCCATTCGGGCTGCGATTGCAGATGCGGCCAGTACCCGTCACCCGGGCCGATCATCAGCAGGGTCTGGGTGCCCTTTGGCAGCGCGTCATCGGGCGTTGCGTGAAAGCCACCAAGGATGGTCAGGTGATGCGGGGCAAGGCGGGCGTCGATCATTTCCGGAAGGGGAGCAGCAGGCTCCACCCCAGTCGCGCCGGGCGGTCGTCCTGCCAGTCTAACCCGATGGTCATCGCATCATGGCCCTGCGCGGGCTGGGCGCGATAGGTGCGAAACAGGCGGTCCCAGACCGACAGGCAAAAGCCGAAATTGGTGTCATGTTCGGCGCGGATCGTCGAATGATGTACGCGGTGCATGTCAGGCGTGACCAGCACCAGCCGCAGGGCGCGGTCCAGCCAGTGGGGCAGGGCAAGGTTGGCGTGGTTGAACAAGGCGGTGCCGTTCAGGGCGACCTCGAACACGACAACCGCCGCCGCCGACGGCCCAAGCGCATAGATCACGGCGATTTTCACCAGCATGGAGGCCGCGATTTCAACGGGGTGAAAGCGGATTGCGGTGGTGACATCGAAATCGCCGTCGGCGTGATGCACGCGGTGAAACCGCCACAAAAGGGGGATGCGGTGTGTGATCAGATGCTGCGTCCAGATCGCCAGATCAAGGATCAGAAAGGCCAGTGCGCCTTCAATCCACGGGTTCCAGTCCAGCACGTTGAACAGCCCCCAGCCGATTTGCGCCGCATCCAGTGCGGCCCCCACGGCCAGCAGGGGCAACAGCACGGCCAAGGCACGCAAAAACAACGCGCCCAGAACCATCATCGCGCCATTTGTGGCCCAGCGATGCGTGCGGGGCAGGCGGGCCGTGCGGCGTGGCGACAGCCATTCCAACGCCGCGAATGCCGCGAACAGCGACACAAAGATCACAAGGCGCAGGGTATCGGTATTTGCCATGATTGCAATCTAGGGCAGGCGGACCTGAAAAACTAGCGCCGCACGCGTGGTTTGATGCGCGGTTCGGTCGAGCGGATTTGCGAGCCTGCGCCGTGGTCGGTGAACAGTTCGAGCAGGCATGCATTCGGGATGCGCCCGTCAAGAATGGTGACGGCGCGCACGCCCTGTGCGATGGCAGCAAGGGCGGTTTCGGTTTTCGGGATCATGCCGCCACTGATCGACCCGTCGGCAATCATTGCGCGCACCTCATCTGGGGTGATCTGCGTCATCACCTCGCCCGCCGCATTCTTGACGCCGGATACATCGGTCAGCAGCAGCAAACGGTCGGCCTGCAGCGCGCCTGCGATGGCCCCCGCCGCCGTGTCGCCGTTGACGTTGAAGGTTTCATTATCTTCCATTCCCGTGGCCACCGGGGCCACCACGGGGATAATGCCTGCAGCATACAGATCGCGCAGAACCTGCACATTCATTTCGACCGGGCGGCCGACAAAACCCAGTTCGGGGTCATCCGCCACGCAAACCATCAGATCGTCATCCTTGCCGGAAATGCCCACGGCGCGCCCACCCTGATCGTTGATGGCCTGCACGATGCGCTTGTTCACAAGGCCGGACAGGATCATTTCCACCACTTCGACCGTGGCCTTGTCCGTCACCCGTTTGCCGCGCACGAATTCGGATTTGATGCCAAGCTTTTCCAGCATCTGGTTGATCATCGGCCCACCACCATGCACGACGACGGGGTTCACGCCAACCTGCCGCATCAGGACGATGTCACGGGCGAATTCGGCCATCGCGGCCTCGTCACCCATGGCATTGCCGCCGAATTTCACGACGACCACGGCATCCGAATAGCGCTGCATGTAAGGGAGCGCCTCGGACAGCACGCGGGCGGTGGCAAGCGAGTCGGTCAGGGACATGGTTTGCTTTCTCATCGGGGCCTCCGTTGCGGTTTGGTAGCGGGTTTGGGCGGGCGTGCCAAGCGCTTGCCCAACCTGACAGAAATGGTAGGGTTCTGGCATGAGCGAACAGAAAACAGTTGTGCTGACCGGGGCGAGCCGGGGGATTGGCCATGCGACGGTGAAACGGTTCGGGGCGGAAGGGTGGCGCGTACTGACCTGTTCGCGCCAACCGTTCGATCCGCGCTGCCCGTGGCCGGGAGGCGAGGAAAACCATATCGAGATTGATCTGGC
>JANNKX010000004.1:0-2930 GCA_031396505.1 Rhodobacterales bacterium | reverse complement strand
CGCGGTGCACGCCGGATTCGTATTTCAGTCTGGCAAACACGCCCTTGCCCTGCACATGGGCGGTCAGTTCCTTTAACCCGCCCTGATCGGCGAATTGCTGTTCAAGGATATTGAAGGTCCAGCCTTGGGTTTCGGCATAGCGTTGATACATGCGCGCGAGATCGGCCGCAAAAAGGGCTGCCTCCTCACCCCCGGTGCCGGGGCGGATTTCAAGGATGGCGGCGCGTTCGTCGGCGGCGTCCTTTGGCAGCAGGGCGAGGCGCAGGGCCTGTTCCATTTCGGGGATGCGGGTTTTCAGGCCGGGAATTTCGGCCTGTGCCAGTTCGCGCATTTCAGGGTCGGCCAGCATATGTTCGGCCTCGGCCAGATCATCAAGCGCGCGGCGGTAGGCGGCGATTTCATCGGCGACGGGTTTCAGATCGCTGTATTCGCGCGAGAGATTGGCGATTTCGGCGGGAGAGGCGCCAGCGTTCAGCCTTGCTTCGAGAAATTCGAAACGCTGGGTGATCTGGGCGAGAGTGTCGAGTGGGATCATGGGCAGGGTGTGGCGATTTGTGCGGGCGCGGTCAAGCCGGGGGTGACATCTGCGACAGCCAGTTTTCAAGACGCGCGGCGTTGACGCCGAAATCTTCAAGGCCAAAGCGGAGGCGAGCATAGAGATAAAGGCCGTCATCGCGCACTTCGGCGGTGGTGTAGTCGGGAAAGCCCCAGATCAGGCTGCGGGTTTCCCATGTGATGCGGCCATCGGCGGGGCTGCCTGCGAGGCGGGTGGTGCGCGGCGTGGCCATGGCAATGGCATCAAGGCGGGTGAGCAGATCGGCAGGCGCGCCCTTTGTGTCGGACAGGCGGAGGGAGGCACCACCCGTCATCGGGATGACCTGATCCCATGGACCCCCGTGATCCCAGGCATAGATTGCGGGGAAGGCGTTCCAGTCGGCGGGGGCGGTTGGGGCAAGGCGGATGTAGGTCATCGCGCCAAGGGTGGCGATGATGGTGAAAGCCGCGCCGAGGCCTGCGTTGCGGATGCGGGTTTTCATTGCCGGGTGCGCGCCCAGTGATAAAGGCAGATCAGGTCATAGGCGACATGCGCGCCGGCAATGGCCGTGGCCCCGGTGCTATCATAGGGGGGCGACACCTCGACCACATCACCGCCGACCATGTTGATACCGGCCAGATCGCGCAGCATGGCGGCAGCTTGCCAGCTTGCCAGCCCGCCCCAGACCGGGGTGCCGGTGCCCGGTGCGAAGGCGGGGTCGAGCGCGTCGATGTCGAAGGTCACATAGGTAGGTTGGGTGCCGACAATGTCCTTGACGCGCGCGACGGTCCAGGCAGTTCCCTTTTCATGCACGCTGCGGGCGTCGATGAATTCGATGCCGAGGTAGTCATCGCAATGTGTGCGGATACCGATCTGCACGGAACGCTTGGGGTCCACCAGCCCGGTTTTCACGGCCTTGTACATGAAGGTGCCGTGGTCGATCCGGTCCATATCATCATCGGCCCACAGGTCAGAATGGGCGTCGAAATGGATGACACCCATGGGGCCGTACTTGGCGGCATAGGCCCGCAGGATCGGCAGGGTGATGAAGTGATCACCGCCAAGGGTGATGGTGCCTGCGCCTGCGGCAAGGATGGTGGCGATGTGATCGGTCAGGGTTTGGGGGAAGGCAGACGTCTTGGCGTAGTCGAAGGCGACATCGCCGTAGTCGATGATGTTCATGACCTCCAGCGGGTTGGTGGGCCAGCCGTAGGGGGGATCGTAGGGCTGCAAACTGCTCGCCTCACGGATGGCGCGGGGGCCGAAACGGGTGCCGGTGCGGTGGGTGACGGCTTGGTCAAAGGGGACGCCGGTGATGGCCAGATCAACGCCTGTCAGGTCTTTGGTGTAGGTGCGGCGCAGGAAGGATGTGGCCCCGCCAAAGGCGTTTTCATAGGTCAGGCCGCGCTGGCCCTTGCGGGTAAAGGCGGCATCAACTTCGGTCTTTGCATCTTCCATGGCCATTTTGGGGGTCCATCGTTGGGAAACGCGGTGTCGTCATCTGGCCCGGAGACGCCGCCGATCCGAGGTTGTGCGGTGGTGCCATTGGGGGTGGAGGGAGTCAAGGGTGGGGGAGGTACATGTCCGGCAATGCAAAATCGGAACGCGGCCCAAGACCAATCAGCCCGCGAACCTGTCCGTACGAATCCTTCTTCTCGCCACAAAGAAGTCGATTTCCAATGCAAGAGTGCAGGCATCGAAAAGAGGGGTCAACGGATGCGTCGCACTTCATTTGTATCGTTCATTTTTGCGCTCTCGGTTGTGGAACCGGCGATGGCCGAAGTACCGGATTGTGCTGTCGGAAATGTAACATTCGAGACAGCCGGAACCGAAACAACCCTGTCCTTTCGTATCCATGAAGGGAAATTCGAGGTTGCCAAAGGGTTGCATGGCCTGACCGAACTTGAGCCTATGGGCGGCGTGTTTGCGGTCTACGATGCACCCCGAGGCGATCGACCGTTGGCGAACTCAATCGTGATGGCTGCCGATATTGTCAGCTTTGGCACAGATGGACGACTGCTGAACCTCATGGTCGATGAAACGGGGGATGAGCTCGACTACATGAATAGCGGCGATGGGATGCTTTATGCGGCATATCTGGCGGCAGGAACCATCAACGCAGCAGGGTTTGACGGGTCAACCGTGATGAAGGGTTGGGAATGCACAGAAGAAGGCTGATCTGACCTCCCGACAGGTCAAGGCTATCTGCCGGTCACACGCGCCCTACCCTACCTCATACCCATCCCGCACCAGATCATCCGCCACCGTGCGGATGGCCTTTTCAAGCGTCTTAACCACGAAATCCACGTCTTGCGTGGTGATCGTCAGTGGTGGTGACATGACGTTCAGATGGCCAATGGGCCGCACCAGCAGGCCCATGGCTTCGCAGGCGTCC
>JANNKX010000362.1:0-8132 GCA_031396505.1 Rhodobacterales bacterium | reverse complement strand
GTACTAAGGGCGATGTGATGTAGGTCGCGGTCTTCGTGCAGGCGGATGTGTAAAAATGGGAAGGTGACGTTTTTCATAGTCTGCATGTTGTCGACCGTATGCCTCTCCAGGGCGGTAGGGCCCGTTTACCTTTTGGTCGTTGAAGGCACACCCACCTTCTGTCTTGATCCCCAAAGCGATACATCCGAAACGACCTTTGCCGCGACCCTGATTGTCACCAATACCGGGCCGGGGCCGGTGCAGATCGACCATCGCTCCGGGCAGATCGCGGGCTTTTCCTTTCGTGCCAACACCATCGCCGATGCCCGCGACCCGCGTCAGACGATCGGCTTTGACCCCGGCCCCCTGAACGCCGACATGGTCGAGAATGCCTCTGCCGCCATCCCGTCCGGGGGTGAATACCGTTTTCGCGGTGATCCGCGTTACATGATCCAGATCGGCCAGATCGCGGCACAGGGCACCATGATCGACGGCTCGCCCGCCTTGCCGGACGAACGTTTCGACCGCCTGTTCCGCATCTCTTTTTATGCCTTTTTCACCCTGACCCGCGACGGTGCGCCAACCGAAGTGTCGCAGACCATGCCCGCCACGCTGCGCGTCATGGTCCGTGATGTGGCCAATGAATGATCATTCCGTACATTTGTAATCCTGTTGAAATGGTGACCTGACCCGTGTGCGGTGATGCCCCGAAACCCCCGACCGGCACGCTGCCCGGCAAACCCCCAACCGGCGGCACCGGCGGCGAAGGGCTGTGCTGCGCCTGCCCCGCCAAGGGCGATGTGTCCACCAACGGGTTCGGCAATTATTTCACCACCACCTATTCCCATTCGAACGTCCTGACCAACACCTGCAAGATCGCCATCATCCGCACCGAAGAGGGTGGCACAGTCACCATCACCAAGTCGTTCTCGCTCGCTTATGCGCTGGGCGCGACCGAGGCGGATCACAAGGGTGTTGTCACGGGTGCCTTGGCCGGGGCGATGGGCACATGGCAATCGGAGGCCGCGAAATACCGCATCGTGGTGGAACAGCCCGGCTGCAAGACACAAAAGCTGAAGATGCAGTATACCGCGACCATCGTGGCCAGCGGCGGGGATGTGGCCGTGACCGTGGACGGCACCGTCCCCCCGCCCGTTGACAGCGAAGATGCGCAGCCCCGGTCCTTTGTGACCGGCGGCACGGCGATGAACTTTTACGTCAACGCGCATGGCGACAACAGCTGGGTCATGGTCCACGAGGTCGGCCATACCTTCGGCCTGCCCGATGAATACATCTACACCCATCCCACCAACACGGCCCCCAGCGTGACCTACAAGGGCGCGTCAGACCCCGCACAGACGGTGACCCTGACCGCGTCGACCATCGACCCCGAAACGGTCGGGACCTTTTCGTTCGACAACCCCTGTATCATGGGGCAGGCTGAAAACACCGTGTATCCGGCCTATCTGTTTTTCTGGGTCGCGATCGAGGTGCAGAAAATTCTGAAAACCGCCGGGGTATCTGCCGTTGTCAAAGTGGAAATTGCATAGCGTGATCGCAGGAATGGCCGCCTGTCTGATCATGATGGGCTGCGTGACGACAGGGAAGGCACAGATGTTCAAAGACTGCACGATGACCCAGCAGACCCTCGCCACCGAAGACGGCCCCGGTTACCGGCTGGCCGTGGTGGGTGCGCCGCAGCTTTGCGTTGATCCGGCCGTCTCGTTTGATATCTGGTCGCATGCAGGCCGTCTGATCGTGACCAACACGGGCACAACCCCGCTGCAGATCAACCATCGCGCCGGGGCCACGGGCGGATTTTCCTTTCGCGCAGATACGATTGCCGATGCGCGCAACCCGCTTGCCACGCTTGGCTATGAAACCGGTCCGATTGCCGCGCGCGATGACCGCAAGGTCGAGGTCGTGATCGCACCGGGCGAAAGCCACAAGGTTGCAGGCGATGCGCGCTATATGCTGCAGCCCGTCAGCCTTGCCGCCATGGGCCAGATGATCGACGGCAGCCCGGCCTTGCCCGAAGAACGCTTTGACCGCCGCTTCCGCATTGCCTTTCTGGCGAACCTGACGCTGACCCGCGACGGGCAGGTGACGCAGGTCGAACAAACGATGCCCGCCATGCTGCGCATCATTCTGCGTGATGAAAGCACCGAATAATGGGCATCGGATCACCGCCCGAAGGCGGCTTTGCGCCCTGCTGCGTCGAAATCATGGTCACCGACTTTGACCGCTCCTGCAGCTTCTGGACCGGCGTTTTGCAATTTGACGTGGCCTATCTGCGTCCGGCGCAAAAATTCGCCTATCTGCACCGGGCCGATGGCGCGCAGATGATGCTTTATCAACGCGATGGCGATTGGGAAACCGGCCCGATGCAGGTGCCCTTTGGCCGTGGTGCGGTAATTCAGGTGGCGGTGGCGGATGTGGATGCCCTCGCGGCCCACATCACGGCCCAAGGCGTGTCCTTCTACGTGTCCCTGCGCGAAAAATGGCGCGACTGGGGCGACCGCATGGGCGGGCAGCGCGAGTTCCTTGTGCAAGACCCCGACGGCTATCTGGTGATGGTGTTTCAACGCATCGGGACTCGGGCGATGGGCGTGGTGTAAGGGCGAATGACCTCCGCGATGACGTCTGCTCCGAGCCGGTGGCGGACATTCCGCATTCTTTTCTTGCCCGGAATCAAGGCGCACTTGCGCCGCCGGGCCGCGCCCGACCTCCCGCCGGGAGGGCGCGGTTGCAACGGTGCCAGCAGAAATTCGGTGGGAGGGGTTGAACCATAAAGCGCATAGAACATGGGTCGGCGCGCCATCCCGAGGTCGGGCGCTGCCCTTTGTTGGTCCAGATACGCTGCGGCTGCTTTGTCCCGCAGAGTTGACAAAAAGCCCTGTAAGTCTGCGCAATACGCAGCATTGTGACGGTCCAGACATTCACGCCAAACCAAGGCACGTTTTTGAATGGCTGCCGACACCCCCCTTGACGCCCCCACCTCCCCCCATTACGCCCCCGCCATGACCGATCCCGCCCCCGAACTTCGCAATTTCTATGGCCGCATCCGTGGCAAGACCCTGCGCGCCAGCCAGAAAACCTATCTGGCCGAAGGGCTTGAACCCCTGTCCCTACCGTATGTCACGCGCGATGCGAACCCCGCCCGCCGCCCGCTTGACCTTGCGTTCACCCATCGCCGCCCGCTCTGGCTTGAAATCGGCTTTGGCGGTGGCGAACACCTTGTGCATATGGCCGCGAAATACCCCGATATCTTCATCATCGGGGCAGAGCCTTTTGTGAACGGCATCGCGATGCTGCTGGGCAAGGTGCGCGCCGCCAGTCTGGATAACCTGCTGATCCACCCCGGCGATGTGCGCGACCTGTTCGAGGTACTGCCGCCTCAAAGCGTCGCAAAGGCCTTTCTCAACTATCCCGATCCGTGGCCCAAGGCCCGCCACCACCGCCGCCGCTTTGTGACGCCGGGCTATCTGGCAGGGCTTGCGCGCGTGGTCCAGCCCGGTGCCGAATTCCGCGTGGCGACCGACATTCCCGATTACGTCCGCCAGACGGTGGAGGAAGTGCCGCCTGCGGGGTTTGATCTGCTGGGGCAGGGGGGCGTGGCATGGGACGACTGGCTATCGACCCGCTATGAACAAAAGGCCCTGCGCGAAGGTCGCCCGCCGCATTACCTGACCTTCCGCAGGCAGGGTGCAGGCGCGTTGAAAGGTTAACAAAACCTTGCACATCGGTCGAAACTGCGTGTCCGATTGTTGATAACAAAGGGAAAAGTCAAAAATTGACAGCCGTCAATTTCTGCCGCGCATTCCCATGGACCGCGCCTGCGCCCTGCGTTATCACCCATGCGTCACGCGCAAGGATCATCCATGTCATCGCACGCCAGCCCCCAACCCATGACCGCCCGCAAATCCGGCCCCCTGCGCGGCGTGGCCGACGTCCCGGGTGACAAATCCATCAGCCACCGCGCGCTGATTTTCGGGGCAATGGCCGTGGGCGAGACGAAAATCACCGGCCTTCTGGAAGGGCAGGATGTGCTGGATACCGCCCGCGCGATGCGCGCCTTCGGGGCCGAGGTCACGCAGCATGCGCCCGGCGCATGGTCGGTGCATGGCGTGGGGGTGGGCGGTTTTGCCGAACCGTCGGGCGTGATTGATTGCGGCAATTCCGGCACCGGCGCGCGGTTGATCATGGGCACGATGGCGACCACCCCTATCACGGCCACCTTCACGGGTGACGCATCCCTGAACAAACGCCCGATGGGCCGCGTCACCGACCCGTTGAGCCTGTTTGGCACGCAGGCCTATGGGCGCAAGGGCGGGCGGTTGCCGATGACCATCGTTGGGGCCACAAACCCCGTGCCGGTGCGCTATGCGCTGCCTGTCGCGTCGGCGCAGGTGAAATCAGCGGTGTTGCTGGCGGGGCTGAACACACCGGGCGAAACCGTGGTGATCGAACGCGAACCCACGCGCGATCATTCCGAACGCATGCTGGTGGGGTTTGGCGCAGACCTGCAGGTTGAACAAACCACCGAAGGCCATGTCATCACCCTGAAAGGCCAGCCGGACCTGCGCCCGCAAGCGGTGGCTGTGCCGCGCGATCCGTCTTCGGCGGCTTTCCCGGTCTGTGCCGCGCTGATTGTGGACGGATCAGACATTTTCGTGCCCGGTGTCAGCCAGAACCTGACGCGGAATGGGCTTTATCTGACATTGGTCGATATGGGGGCCGATATCACCTTTGAAAATCCGCGTACGGAAGGCGGCGAACCCGTGGCCGATCTGCGCGTCAGATTTTCCACGCTCAAAGGCATCGAGGTGCCGCCAGAACGCGCGCCCAGCATGATCGATGAATACCCGATCCTGTCGGTTGTGGCCTCCTTTGCGACGGGCAAAACGGTGATGCGCGGCATCAAGGAACTGCGCGTCAAGGAAAGCGACCGGATCGACGCCATGGCCCGCGGGCTGGAGGCCTGCGGCGTCAAGGTCGAGGAAGACGCAGATACCCTGACTGTGCATGGCATGGGGCCGGGCGGCGTGCCGGGCGGGGCCACGTGCAAAACCCATATCGACCACCGCATCGCCATGTCGTTCCTGATTTGCGGCATGGCCGCGCAAAAGCCGGTCAGCGTGGATGACGCCTCGCCCATCGCCACCTCGTTTCCGGTGTTCACGCCGCTGATGCAGGGTCTTGGGGCCGATCTGGCCTAAGCGCGGCTGCCATGGATTTTTCAGGCAACTGCTCTTGCCCCCAGAAATCGGCAACCGTCGGCCCGGGCCGCGCGGGGCGCATGAAGAAATCGCGCCATTCGTGCAGCCAGACGCCACGCCCCATTTTGGTGTACCAGCGCATTGCATGGCGGATGTCCGGGTCGGGGTGCAGATAAACCCGCCACAGCGCGCGCGGGCGCAGTTGCAGACAGGCCTCGATCAGTTTCACCCAACAAAATACACGCCATGCCGGCACGCGGGGCGTCTCCAGAACCTGATGTTTATAGTCCCACAGACGCAGGTCTGTCTGCACAACCTTGCGATGCGCCGATTGCCCGTGAAACGGTGTCCAGCGGTGCGGCGTGGCAAACACGCTCATCACCTGATCGGGGTCATAGCGCAGCAAGTGGCGCAACAGGCGCGCGTAATCACCATCGGTTTCCTCTTCAAACCCCACGGCAAAGGTGCATAGACCAATCATGCCATGCGCGCGCAGCAACTGGATTGCTGCCGCGTCCTTGGCCCGCGTGCCACCCTTTTTGACCGTGGTCAGCGTGGCCTCGTCCGTGCCTTCCAGCCCCAGCAGAAACCGCAGACAGCCGGCCTGTTTGTACAGATGCAGAATATCGGCATCGCGCACGATATCGTCGGCGCGGGTGGACGCGATGATGGTGACCTTGACATTTTCGGCAATCATTGCGCGCAGAAACGCCAGCCACGCCTTGCGCGACGAGGTCGGGTTTTCATCGGCAAGATTGATCAACGCCACCCCATGCGTGCGCACAAGCCACGCAATCTCGGCGGCGAAACGCACAGGGTCGCGGTGGCGCCACTTTGTCCAGAACCCGCGCTGGCCGCAATAGGTGCACAAGTGCGGGCAGCCGCGCGAAAACTGCATGACCACGGCGCGCTTGCCGCCCCAATAGCTGTGCGCGGCAAAATCAATCAGCTCCCACCCGATGCGCGCAGCATCAAGGGTGGCGAGCATGGGGGCGGGGGCTGTGGCGTATGGCGCGCCATCACGGCGAAAGGCGATGCCGGGGATGGTCTGCAAGGGTGCATCGGTCGCAATGGCAGCCATCAGGGCCGGGGCTGTCACCTCACCCTCGCCGCGCACAATCACGTCGATGTCGGGCACATCGCGCAGGATATCGGCCCAGTGATAGCTGGGAAACACCCCGCCGTAGATGATCTGTACATCAGGCAACGCGGCCTTGATCGCGCGCGCCAATATCACGACCGTCGGATGCGCCGAGGTGGACCCGGAATGCCCGATCAGCACGGCCTCAGGTTCAGTTGCCACCAGCCGCCTGATGATGGCATGCTGTGCAAGATTGTCAGGATCGGCGTTCAGCAGCGTGACCTGATGGCCTGCGTCAATCAGCGGGCCGCCGATGCAAAGAAGGCCGAAGGGCGGCAGATTTTCCTTTGGCACGCGGCTGCCAATCGCGGTATGGGGCGGATGAAGCAGGGTGATGCGCATTGATATTCTCCGGTTGATATCCCGGTGCATAGCGCCGCCTTGTGCAGAACATGCGGAGACGTGAGTGATCTTTACCGTAGCAATCGACGGCCCCGCCGCCGCCGGAAAGGGTACCATCAGCCGGGCCGTGGCGCTGCGGTTCGGGTTTGCGCATCTGGATACGGGGCTTTTGTACCGCGCCGTGGGCGCCAAGGGCGGCGATCCTGTGGTGGCCGCGCAAACCCTGACGCCCGCCGATCTTGCGCGCGATGACCTGCGCAGCATGGCCGCAGGGCAGGCGGCATCTCGCGTGGCCGCGATCCCGCAGGTACGCGCCGCCCTTGTCGATTTCCAACGCCGCTTTGCCCGCCAGCCGGGTGGCGCGGTGTTGGATGGCCGCGACATCGGCACCGTGATCTGCCCCGAGGCGGAGGTGAAGCTGTATATCAACGCCAGTCCCGAGGTCCGCGCGCACCGGCGGTGGCTGGAGGTAGGTGGGGACGCGGCCGAGGTGTTGGCCGAGGTGATCGAACGCGACGCCCGTGACACGGGCCGCAGCGATGCACCGCTGCGGGTGGCAGCGGATGCAGTGATGATTGACACCTCCGATATCGGTATCGAGGACGCGGTGGCGCGCGCTGTGGCGGCGGTGGCGGATCGCTTGGTGTCCGTGCAGTAGGCGCCAGCGCAGCCTTTCCCTTGCCAGCAAGGCGCGATCCGACTATAGCCAGCGCATTCTGAAGGAAAGTTGCGCCGCGCCCCGTTCGTCGGGCGCGAAAAGATTTTGTTCAGGCCAACCCAAAGACCGGCGGAGCCAACCGCATGGCCAGTGAAAAGACGACGAAAAGGAAACTGATCTACATGTCCGCTAAAGCAACAATGGAAGACTTCGAAGCCCTGCTGAAGGAAAGCTTCGAAATTGACACCCCCGATGAGGGCACGGTTGTCAAAGGCCGCGTGATCGCCATCGAGGCGGGTCAGGCCATCATCGATGTCGGCTACAAGATGGAAGGCCGCATCGACATCAAAGAATTCGCAAACCCCGGCGAGGCCCCGAATATCAACGTGGGCGACGAGGTCGAGGTGTTCCTTGACCGCGTGGAAAACTCGCGCGGTGAAGCCCAGATTTCGCGCGAGAAAGCCCGTCGCGAAGAAGCCTGGGATCGTCTGGAAAAGGCCTATGCGACCGAAACCCGCGTCGATGGCGCGATCTTTGGCCGTGTCAAAGGCGGCTTCACGGTCGACCTTGGCGGCGCTGTGGCGTTCCTGCCCGGCAGCCAGGTTGACGTGCGCCCGGTGCGTGACGCTGGCCCGTTGATGGGCATGAAGCAGCCGTTCCAGATTCTGAAAATGGTCCGCCGCCGTGGCAACATCGTTGTGTCGCGTCGTGCGTTCCTTGAAGAATCGCGTGCCGAACAGCGTGCCGAAGTGATCGGCAACCTGACCGAAGGCCAGACGGTTGACGGCGTGGT
>JANNKX010000359.1:0-3243 GCA_031396505.1 Rhodobacterales bacterium | reverse complement strand
GCCATTGGTGCGGCCTGAGCCCCGCAAGATCGCGTAGGATGGGCAATCTGCCCATCGCCCCCTTACCGCTGGTTCACCCGCCAGTTTTCATTCACCATCGGCGCCAGATTCTCGCGCGGCAGCGGCACGCGGCCCAGAATGTGATCTGCGGCCTTCTCCCCGACCATGATCGACGGCGCGTTCAGGTTGCCGTTCGTCACCTGCGGAAAGATCGAACTGTCCGCCACCCGCAAGCCTTCAACCCCGATCACACGGGCCTCCGGGTCCACCACCGCAAGCGGGTCATCCGCCCGCCCCATCCGCGCAGTCCCGCAAGGATGATAGGCACTTTCGGCATGTTCGCGGATAAAGGCGTCAATTTCGGCATCGCTTTGCACGCCCGCCCCCGGCTGAATTTCGTGTTTCACATGGCTTGCCATCGCCGCTTGCCCGAAAATTTCGCGCGTCAGGCGGATGCAGGCACGGAATTCCTCCCAGTCTTGCGGATCGCTCATGTAATTGAACCGGATCACCGGGGGGGCCGCCGGGTCGGCAGACCGCAGCGTGACACTGCCGCGCGACCGTGACCGCATCGGCCCGACATGCGCCTGAAATCCGTGCCCGTCCGCGACCGATTTGCCATCATAGCGCACCGCGATGGGCAGAAAGTGAAATTGGATATCGGGATAGTCGATGCCCGCCCGCGACCGGATGAAACCGCAGGCCTCAAACTGGTTACTTGCCCCCAACCCCCGTCCGGTAAACAGCCATTGCGCCCCGATCAGCCCCTTGCCCAGCAAGTTCCAGTATTTGTACAGCGTGATCGGCTGCTTGGCCGCATATTGCACATAGACCTCCAGATGGTCCTGCAAATTCGCCCCCACCCCCGCCCGGTCCGCCCGCACCGCAATCCCGTGTTCCGCCAGATGCGCCGCTGGTCCGATCCCCGACAGCATCAGCAGTTTCGGCGTGTTGATCGATGACGCCGCAAGGATCACCTCTGCGCCCGCCCGGATGACCTCGGTCTGCCCGTCGCGGTCCACCTCCACGCCCACCGCGCGCGCACCCTCGAACACCACGCGCCGTGCAAGCCCGCGCACCAGATGCACGCGTCCCGTCTTTTGCGCGGGCCGCAGGTACGCATTCGCCGCCGACCAGCGCCGCCCCTTCCAGATCGTCGCCTCCATCGCGCCGAAACCTTCCTGCGCCTGCCCGTTGTAATCGGGCGTCACCGGATACCCGGCTTCCGCCCCGGCCTGAATGAACGCGTCAAACAGCGGGTTGCTGCGCGGCCCGCGCGTGATGTGCAAAGGCCCGCTTGTGCCGCGAAACGACGCATCCCCCCCATCGGCACCTCCGTGCCAATTCTCCATCCGCTTGAAATACGGCAGCACATCGGCATAGGCCCAGCCCTGCGCGCCCATCGCCTCCCAGGTATCAAAATCCCGCGCGTGCCCGCGCACATAGACCATCCCGTTGATCGACGATGACCCACCCACCACCTTGCCGCGCGGCGTGGCCAATTGCCGCCCGCCCAGATGCGGCTCCGGTTCCGACTTCAGCCCCCAGTCATACATCGCCATGTTCATCGGAAAGGACAGCGCCCCCGGCATCTGGATGAAAGGTCCCGCATCGGTGCCACCATGTTCGATGACGGTCACCGTGCGGCCCGCCTCGGCCAGCCGGTACGCCATGGCACACCCTGCACTGCCCGCGCCCACGATCACATAATCAGCGTTGGCCAAGACGCGCATCCAGATAGGCCATCGCCGTTGCCACCGCCGCCGCCCCATCAGGCAGGCCATCTTTCAGCACCTCGCGCAGATAGAGCCCGTCAATCAATGCGCCCAGACCGTCGGCAATTGCAGGTCCGTCGGCATGTCCCCGCAGACAGGCCCGCAGGTTCGACCGCAGCCGCCCCTGATACACCCCCAGCAGCCGCCGCGCCGCAGGCACCGACTGCGCCAGCACCCAGAAATTCAGCCAGGCACCCACCGCCTCGCGCCGAAAATTCCCCGCACTGAACGATGCCCGCAAAATCGCCCGCAGCCGCGCGTCCGGCCCATCTGCCACCGCCAGCGCGCCCCGCACCTCGGCCCCGTACAGCGTCATGATGTGGCGCATTGCCGCCAGAAACATATCCTCTTTCGACCCGAAATAGTGATGCGCCAAGGCCGAAGACATGCCCGCCCGTTTCGCAATCTGGCTCACCGTCACGTCAAGACTGCCCACGCGCCCGATCTCAACAATCGTTGCGTTGACGAGCGCTTGCTTTCGGATAGGCTGCATCCCTAGCTTTGGCATTGGCGGGTTCCCGATCAAATAACGCTTGCCAGAGCGACGTAACGTGAAGTTTATTGACTCGTCAATCAACAAACTTCGCCAACAACAGGGATGACAGATGACACGCTTGCGCACACGCCTTTTGACCACCACCATCGCCATCATGATGACGGCCCCCGCCTTTGCCGAAGGCTGCGATACCGTCATATTTTCGGACGTGGGATGGACCGACATCACCGCCACCACCGCCGCCGCTACCGTCGTGATAGAGGCTTTGGGCTACGAGACCGAAACCAAGGTCCTGTCCGTGCCCGTCACATACACCGGCCTTGCCGAAGGCGATATCGACATCTTCCTTGGCAACTGGATGCCCCACGATGGAGGCCGATATCGCCCCCAATCGTGATGCAGGCACGGATGAAACCGTCCGCACCAACCTTGAGGGCGCGAAATACACGCTCGCCACGAATGAGGCGGGCGCTGCCCTTGGCATCACCGATTTTGCATCTATTGCCGCCAACAAGGATGCCCTTGAAGGCCAGATTTACGGCATCGAGCCGGGCAATGACGGCAACCGCCTGATCATCGACATGATCGCCACCGGGCCCTTCGGCCTTGACGGGTTCGAAGTGGTGGAATCGTCAGAACAGGGCATGCTCGCCGAAGTGCAAAAGGCGACTGAGGACGGCAAGCCGATCGTGTTCCTTGGCTGGGAACCGCATCCGATGAACGCCAATTTCAAGATGACCTATCTGGAAGGCGGCGATGATTACTTCGGGCCGAACCTTGGCGGGGCCACGGTCGCCACCAACACCCGCGCAGGCTATGTCGCAGAATGCCCGAATACCGGCAAACTGTTGCAGAACATGGGCTTTACGCTGGCCATGGAAAACGAGATCATGGGTGCCATCCTAAATGACGGCGCAGATGGTGCTGATGCTGCAAAGGCATGGCTGGCAGCCAACCCCACCGCCTGGGAGG
>JANNKX010000357.1:0-14053 GCA_031396505.1 Rhodobacterales bacterium | reverse complement strand
AGTTCTTCGCGGTGATCACCATTCATCGCGGGTGGTTCAAATTCCGCCACGATCTGTTTGTAGATCCGGTGCGCGCGTTCGGGTGTCCAGACTGATCCGTCCTGCTGCCATGCCTCATAGTTGCGCCAGTCGCTGACAAACGGCGCATAGAACGCCGTGGCATAGCGGTCCTGCGTGTGCTGGACGCCAAAGTAATGTCCGCCCGCACCAACCTCGCGGATCGCATCAAACGCCAGATCATCATCCGTTGTCGCCGTGATCGCGTCCTCGAAATACCGCTGGATCATCTGCAGCACTTCGCAATCCATCACGAATTTCTCAGGGCTGGCGATCAACCCGCCCTCCAGCCAGCCCGCCGCGTGATAGACCATGTTGGTCCCCGACTGCACCGCCGCCCACAGCGAATTGCAGGTTTCCCACATCGCCTGCCCGTCCGGGACGTTGGCCGCACAGACGCCCGATGACCGCAAAGGCAGCTTGTAGAACCGCACCAACTGCCCCGTCATCTGCGTGGCGCGCATGTATTCAGGCGTCCCGAACGCCGGTGCACCGGATTTCATATCGACATTGCTGGTGAACGTGCCAATCGCCACCGGGCAACCGGGGTTGATGTATTGCAACAAGGCGATCGCGGCCAAAGCCTCGGCCAGTGACAACGCCACCGCCCCCGCCATCGTCACGGGCGCCATTGCCCCCGCCAGCGTGAAGGGCGTCACCACGACCGGCTGCCCGCGTTTCGCCAGCCGCATCGCCCCGTCCAGCATCGGGTAGTCATGCTTCAGCGGGGAAACCGAATTGATGTTGGTATACATCCGGGGGCTCGCGTCGAACTCATCATGGCTTAGCCCCGCCGCAAGGCGTGCCATCTCCATCACATCCTCGACCCGCTCCGCCCCGAGGCTATAGGCATGCACCACCTTGTCGGTCAGCGTCAGTTTTTCATACAGGCAGTCCAGATGCCGCACCGACGGGTGAATATCAATCGGCTCCACCGGGTATCCGCCCGCGATGTGGATGCAGTTGAAATATTGCGTCAGCTTCATGAAATCCTTGAACGTCTCGAAATCACCCGACCGTTTGCCGCGTTCCAGATCCCACGAATTCGGTGGACTGCTGACGTTGACGAACGCCATGTGCCGCCCGCCCATGATGATCTGGTGATCCGGATTGCGCGGGGTGATCGGAAATTGGCTGGGCGCATGGGCCAGCATCTCCATCACGAAATCCTCATCCATCCGCACATTGGTGTCATTTACTGTGCAACCGGCTTTTTTCAGGATGGCCACCGCATCGGGGTTCAGGAATTCGATCCCGATCTCGCGCAGGATGCGCATTGCCGCCTTGTGGATACGTTGCACCGCGTCGGCATCAAGGGGTTCTGTCGGGCGGTCAGGGTTGATGGGCTGTTTCCACGGCATCTGGTCGATCACCGCCGTGCCCGCCCGCGCCTGATTGCCCGCGCGTCCCCCCGCCCGACGGCGGCGTCCCGGTTCTTCGGTCATGGCGCAAACTCCCCTTCGCGATCCGGGTTCGCCCCGGCTATGCCTACCTTTGCCCAAGGTGAGGGCAAAAGGACATTTCAGGTGCGACGTGAATGCGTCGTTTTTGGAAACCTGCGGGAAATGACCGCCGCGGGCCGCGACAGATCAGCCCGGCAGCCCCGCCATGGCCAGACCGTCCCTGATCCGCGCTTCGTCTGCCGGGCTGTGCCATGGCAACCGTCCCAGATGGCCGTCCAGCGAATAGGTCGGCTTGATCGCCATCAACGCGGCCCACACAGCCCGCGCCTCGGCATATGCGCCAAGATGGCCCAGCGTCGCCGCCAAATAAACGCGCGAGATGTCGGTGCCGGGCACAAGCCGTATCCGTTCGCGGAAGGTTTCGGCGGCGTCGGCATAATGTTGCGCCAGCAATTGCGCGAGGCCCACGAAATGCAGGGTCTGCGCCTTGTAGGCTGGATCAAGCCGCATCGCGATCTGAAAATAGGGCATGCCCGCCATCGGATCGCCAAGGAAAATCTCGGCATTACCCAACGCACCATACGCACTGGCAAAATTGGGGTTCAGTTCCAACGCCTTCTGCGCCTGCTCTTTACCGCCGGACGGGTCACCGGAAAACAGCAGATTGATCGCAAGCGCCAGACGCGCATAGGCGTCATCCGGCTCCAATGAGACGGCCTCCCGGGCCAGTTCCATCGAATGGACCAGTGCACCGGATATGCCGGCCCACTGATTCTGATGTTCCATGTTGTAGATCAGGCTGAGCCCGGCCACCGGCAGCGCATAGCCCGGATCAAGTGCAATGGCCTGTTCATAGCAGTTGACCGCCTTTTCAAAAATTGCCCGTGGATTGTCTGGTTGAAAGAACAACTGCATGTGCAGATCACGCCCCTTCAGCGCCACATCATGCGCGGCAATCAGCGGCACGCGGTTCTTTGTCAGGGCGATCTGATCCGTCGGCAGCAGTTTGATCTTTAGCACATCCACGATCTGCCGCGTCACTTCGTCCTGCACGGCAAAGATATCGGTCAGATCGCGGTCATAGCGTTCGGCCCACAGATGCCCGCCGCTGGTTGCATCAATCAACTGCGCTGTGATGCGCGCGCGGTTGCCTGCGCGCCGGATCGACCCCTCCAGCACCGATGTTACGCCCAATTCACGCCCCACATCACGAATATCCGGGCTTTTGCCCTTGTAGGCAAAGCTGGAATTACGCGCGACCACCATCAGCCCGCTGATCTTGGACAAGTCCGTAATGATATCTTCGCTGATCCCGTCCGAGAAATACTCCTGCTCCGGGTCGCCCGACATGTTGGTAAATGGCAAAACCGCGATCCCCGGCTTGTTGTCCGGCATCGCAACCGCGCGCCGTTGCGGCAGCATCGCGCCGCCCCAGGACCACACCCGTAAAGGCTCGGCGATGTTCTTCAATGCCACTTCGCCACCATCGGCAAAGGCGGCCTCGATCTTGCCCGCAATCTGCGCATGAACGGCGTCAGAGATCAGAACGCCACCATGCGGGGACAAAGGCTCCAGCCGCGCTGCCACATTCACGCCGTCGCCGAAAATGTCATCCCCCTCGATCACGACATCGCCCAGATTGATCCCGATCCGGAGTGTCAGGCCACGGGCGGTTGCCAGAACCCCCTGAATGGCCAGCGCGCAATCCACCGCGTCGACGGCACTGCCGAATTCCACCAGCGCGCCGTCGCCCAGCAGCTTGACCACCCGCCCGCGATGCGCATCAACCGCCGGATTGAACACGTCCGCAAACATCGCCCGCAGCGCGCCAAGCGCCCCGGCCTCATCCGCACCCATCAGGCGCGAATAGCCAACGACATCCGCCGCAAGAATGGCGGCAAGACGACGGTGTGCGCGAAGATCGATCATGACGAATGCGGGCTTTCGGAAAATCGGAATGCACCAACCTATCGGACGGATATAGGAACGTCCATCCGCCGATACCATATACCAGCGCACAACAGCCCTGCGCGTTTTGCATGGCCTGCCCGTGGCTTACATCAGCGTATCCAGCCAATCGGGCAAATGACTGATGTCGGGCAGCACCACATCCGCATGTGGGGCAAGCTCGGCAGCGGCGGCCACACCCGTCAGAACCGCGACAACCCGCATCCCCGCCGCACGCCCTGCCATCAGGTCGTGGCGGCTGTCGCCAACCATTGCGATGCGCGCAGGCGCAATCCCGGTGTGCCGCGCGAAGGCCAGCAGCATCCCCGGTGCGGGCTTGCCGCCATAACCGGAATCCCACCCCATGATCATCTCCATCAGGTCGGTGATGCCCGCCTGTTCCAGATGCGCGCGGGCCGGGGCCTCGGCATCATTGGTCGCAAGCCCCAACCGCAAGCCGCGCGCACGCAGCCCCATCAGCAACGGTCGCAGCGGCACCGCAGGGGCCATCGCGGCACCCGCTGCCAGCACATTCATCCGCGCCTCGATCGCATCCTGCGTCATCATCGGCAGATATGGCGCGATCACAGCGGCAATTTCGGCTGGTGTGTCTGCGATCACCGGACTGTCCGGGGCAAAGGCCTGGCTATCGGGCGCAAAGCCGATGGCATCCGCAAGCCGACGCTGCACCGCGATGTCCGCTGACAGATCAAGCAGCAGCCGCGTGGCCCACTGACCCCAGCTTTTACGGAAATCGAACAGGGTGCCATCCTTGTCAAAGACAATGCCGTCAATCATCGCGCCCTGCTTTATGTCCAATGCCACGTCTCGCCCCCCGGCAATCCCGCCAGTATCCGCAATGCCAGATCGGGCGGATTGCCTGTTCCCTCGGCCCAGGCAAGCACATGCGCATCCTCGCTTAACACAAATGTGACGACAGCCGCCAGAAACGCAGGATCGCCGGCCCGCGCCGCGATATCGGCCGGGCTGGCCCCCGAAGCCCCCAGAAAAGCCCCGAACAGATCATCTTGCCCCGCCAGCCATGCCAACATTGTCAACGCCGCAGTTTCGGCGGCTTCTTGCCGAAGCGGACCAGTTATCCCCATGTTTTCCCCGGTTTCCTGATCACATAGCCGTCAAAGGCTGCATTATGGTAAGACTTGTGAAAGGTTTTCTTAACTACTTGAAAGCAAGTCTGGTGTCACCGGCCAGAATTGGCAAGGCAATGCAGGCGAAAGGCGATGCAGGGGGTTCGATGACCGGAAGAATTCTCATTGCTGATGATGTTGCGACAAACCGCATCGTGCTCAAGGTCAAACTTGAGGCCGCCTTTTATACCGCGATTTTGGCCGCAAACGGGGCGCAGGCACTGCACAAGGCGATTTCTGAACAGCCCGATCTTATCTTGCTTGACCTGACATTGCCCGACATGACCGGCAGCGATGTGTTGCGCCAATTGCGCGAAAACCCGATGACAGCCGCAATTCCGGTGATTGTGTTGTCGGCCAGCCATGATGCCGCCGCACGGATGGATGCGCTGGCGGCCGGTGCGGATGATTTTCTGACCAAGCCCGTGGCGAACGGCATCCTGATGGCCCGGTTGCGCAACCTGATGCGGGCGCGCAGCGGGATCGACGGCTATGCCTTGGGCGCTGAAATGCACATGATGCCCGGCCTTGCCGAACAATCCGCAACCTTTACACAGGCCGCCCGTGTCGGCCTGATTTCTGATCGTCCGGAACAGGCGATGCGCTGGCGGCGTGAACTGCCGCTTGTCTTTCCTTGCGACTACACGGTCCTCAGCATCGAACAGGCCTTGTCGGACACCGCCGACTCCGGGACTGATGTGCAGGATATCTACCTGATCGACACGCATCTTGGCACCGGAACCGGGGCCTTGCCGCTTGTATCGGACTTGCGCAGTCGCGGGCCGTCGCGCCATGCCGCAATCTGCCTGATGGGCCAAAGCATGGATGCCGACCGCACCGCCATGGCCTTTGATATCGGGACCAATGACATTATTCTTGCGCATGTTCCGCATCAGGAAGTCGGGCTGCGCCTGCAAACCCTGCTGACGCGCAAGCGCGCCGCCGACCGGGTGCGTGCGTCGGTGTCCGATGGCCTGCGCATGGCGATGATTGATCCACTGACCGGTCTTTACAACCGCCGCTATGCCTTGCCCCACCTTAGCCGTGTCGCCGATGCCGCCGCCGAAGACGGCAGCGTTTTTGCCGTGATGGTTGTGGATCTTGACCGGTTCAAATCAGTCAACGACCGGTATGGTCACGCAACCGGTGATCAGGTCCTCGCCGATGTCGCCCTGCGCCTGTCCACCAACCTGCGCGCCGGTGACATGATTGCACGCATCGGCGGGGAAGAATTTCTGGCTGTTCTGCCCAACACCACACATCACGAGGCCCGCCTCGTTGCCGAACGGCTATGCGAACGGATCAAGGAACGCGCGGTGGTACTGACTGATGGGACGGCCGTGCCGGTCACGGTTTCCATCGGTCTTGCCTTTTCCGGCACCGCGCAATCTGTCGCCGAAATCGTTGACGAGGCGGATCAGGCCCTGCTGCGGTCAAAATCTGCCGGGCGCGACCGCGTGACTATCAGCCTGTCCGCCGCCTGATCACGCCAACGTTTGCGGCACAGCGCCGCAATCGCATTCAACGCTCGCCATCGCGTCGCCTTGGGCGTATCGGTATGGGGACCTGAAGAGTGAAAGACCGATACCATGGCTTCTCGCACGGACATTGCCGCCGAAACACCTGATCGTGACATGCGCGCAGCGATGCGGCACGGCTGGCGGCGCCATTGCCCGCACTGCGGCACGGGCGCGTTGTTTCAGGGTTTTTTGACGGTGCGTGACCACTGCGCCACCTGTGGCGAAGATTTGTCGCATCAGCGCGCCGATGATGGCCCGGCCTATGCCACCATCCTGATCGTCGGGCATGTGATGGCACCGTTGTTTTTGTGGGTATTCTTTCGCTGGCAGCCCGATCCGCTGGTGATGTCTGCGATCTTTGGGACCGGCACCGTGGCATTGTCGCTGTTTCTGCTGCCGCGCCTGAAAGGCGTGTTCGTGGCGATCCAATGGGCCAAGCGCATGCATGGCTTTGGCCGTACCGACCCCACCACCTAGCGATGACCGCCCCCCTGATCCGCCCCGCCGCCACGATCATTCTGTTGCGTGGGGACGCTGTTCTGATGGGTCAGCGCGGCGCGGGGGCTGTCTTCATGCCCGACAAATATGTCTTTCCCGGTGGCGCGGTGGATGCGGCCGACCACACCGTGCCTGCACCGCTTGATCCCGATTGCGTGCGCCGCCTTGCACAGTTTACCGTCCCGGATACACCGCCCCCGCATGCGCTCGCCCGTGCCGCGTTGCGCGAACTGCATGAGGAAACCGGCCTGCTTCTTGCGCCCAATACCTGCTTGCGCTTTGTGTTCCGCGCCATCACGCCACCCGGACGCAGCCGCCGCTTTGATGCGCGGTTCTTCCTCGCTGATGCCGCAAACATCATTGGTGATGCCGATGATTTCACGCGCGCCGAGGATGAATTATCGCACCTGCATTGGGTGCCGCTGACACAAGCGCGTGCGCTTGATCTGCCATTCATCACCGAAGTCGTTTTGGCCGAAATTACCGCACTGGCAAAGGGCGGCGATCAGCAAGGCGTGCCGTTTTTTGACAACTCGGGCGATGTGCCGACATTCCGCCGCATCGTCTGATCCGCCGTCATCAATGGATGCGCGACCGGATCTTTCACGCGCACAAGATGCTGGCGAAAAATCTGCATATATGACCGATACACATAACCATCGTTGCGGCGCAGGAACTGCGCGCGCTGTGCCTTGTAAAACGCGGGCAACTGATACCAGGGCAGTTGCGGATGTGCATGATGTACCGCATGAAAGTTGTTGTTCAGAAACAACAAAGCAAACGGCCCCCGATCTTCGACAATCACAGAGCGCCCGCGGCAAAGCTCATGCGCGCGATGTTCGAGGTAGGTGCGTATCTTCAACAGCCCGTGCCCGATCCATGTCGCAATCAGATAGGCCCACCACGGCATCGCAGCCATCCACAGCCACGTCACGACAGGGATCAACCCAACCGCATGCAGCCCCCAGTCCCGCAGCATCGCCCGGTCGCCCGCCAGCATCAGCCGCCCCTCACTGCGCAACCACGCAGCCGTGCCGATGAGGGGCCCGATGATCATCCGCCCCAGCAGTGTATTGTTGATCAACAGGACCAGCTGCACCACGCGCGGTAGTTTGGCCCAGACCGCAGGGTCCAGAAAATTGCTTTCGGGGTCATCATAGGGGTCGGTCAGGCGCGGGTCGTGGTGATGCGCCAGATGCACATCGCGAAACCGCCCAAACGGCACGGTCAGCGTCAGCCCGGGTGTCACGACGGCCTCGGACAGCCACTGCTGCCGGAACGGGTGGCCATGCAGCGTTTCGTGCTGAAGGGACGAATGTTGGGCCGCCATCACGCCTGTCAGAACGACGCCCAATAGCGGTGACCAGCCATAAATCACGTCGGTGCCCGCAATCCACAGCGCGTAGGTTGCAATCAGCAGGGCAAGTGTGGGCCATTCAATCGCGGGAAGGTTGCGCAGCCGCGCGGTGTCAGTCGCCGGGTCGGTCATGGGGTCTTGGTCAAAAAGCTGCGTTATCACGATCACCACATGAAATTTTCTAAGCAAATCTACCATTTGCCGGAAAAACTTGTAATTCTGAACATACGCAACATAATGTCACAATTGGTGATAATAAAGAACAGATGATGGATAAATCAAACCGCGCCACCCTGTTCCGGACCCGCTTGGCCGAGGCGATGAAAAGTCGTGCGATGACCCAAAGCGCGCTGGCCCGTGCAACCGGCGTGGATCGTTCCACCATCAGCCAGATTCTGTCGGCGCAAACCGACCGCCTGCCAAACGCGCAGCTTGCCGCCGATTGTGCGGCCGCCCTGCTGATCAGTGCCGATTGGCTGCTGGGCCTGACCGGACGGCCCGAACCGATTGCCGATCTGCTGGCGGCGACCGTGACGATGAAAGAAGCCCCGCGCGCCCTGATCGACGAGACGATCTTTGGCTGGCACCAAGAGGCGGCCGGATATAAAATCCGCCATGTGCCGGCCACCCTGCCCGACATGCTGAAAACCCGTGCGATGGTCGAATGGGAATACCGCCCGCAACTGGGGCGCACGGCGGAACAGGCATTTGGCGCGTTTGACGACCGCCTGTCATGGATGCGCGGCGCGCGGTCGGATTACGAGATCGCCTTGCCGCTGCATGAACTGGCCGCCTTCGCCAGCGCCACGGGCTATTATACCGGCCTGCCCGCTCAGGTCCGCCGCGCCCAACTGGACCATATGGCCGGCCTTTGCGAACAGCTTTATCCCACCTTGCGCATCTATCTTTTCGATGCCCGCCGGGTGTTTTCCGCCCCCGTCACCGTGTTTGGTCCGCTGCTTGGCGTGGTCTACATCGGGCGCGATTACCTCGCCTTCCGCGACAGCGCCCGTGTTGCCCGCCTGTCGGAACATTTCGACTGGCTGGTGCGCGAAGCCGCACGCAGCGCGCGCGATGTCGCAGCCTACTTGCGCAGCCTTTAAAACACCACCAGCCGCCCCATCGCGTAACCGTTGAAATCAAAAATCTCGCGCGCCGCGCGCAGCCTGTCGGCGGGCAGATCAGCCCCCTTGTTCAGGATGAACCCGAACCGTCCATCCGGCGTGCCAATCGCCAGCGTGCGCAGGTTGGTATCCGCCCAGATCACCCACCATTCAGCCCCCGCGTCACGCCGGATACGTCCCGGCCCCGTCACCGCATAAAGCCCACTCGCGTCCACCATTGCGCCGCCAAGGCACAAGGGCCCTTGCACCGCCAGCCCTGCCCCTTGCCGCACAATCGTCACCGCCCCCGCCGCACAGCCCGGCGTGGTGGCAAAGCTCGCCACCTGCGTCCATTCCCCCGCCAAGTCACCCGGTGCAATCACCGCGTTGGAATAGATCGGCGCGCCCGGTGCGCGAAAGCCCGCCACATCCGGCACCGCCGCTGCACAGCCCGCCAGCAGCCCCGCCATCAGAACCCGCGCGATTAGTCGATGCACAAGGTCACCCGGCTGCCATCATCCTGCAAAATCTCGTTGCACCCGAACAACGGCGTGACCGGCGCACAAGTGCCCGACCGCGCCAGACATTCGCCATCGCATTGCGTGCCCCGCTCACAGCGGTCCCCACCATCGCGCGTAGGTTTCACACAAGACCGCGTGATGCTGCCCCCCCCCACCGTAAGATACCGTCCGCCCCGCCGGATACAGGCCAGCGCCTCGGGGGTTTGCAGCGCGGGATCAATCACTTCGGGTTCCGGCACAGCGTCGGCTGCAACATCGGCCACCGCGTCCGGCACGGGCTGCAACGGCTGTGGTTCATCCGGATTTGCGGCCGGGTCCGCATCCGCAGTCACTGCTTCCGCTGCGGCCAGCCCTTCGACCGGCGCATCCAGCGTCGTCACTGCAATCGCGTCACCCGTCACCGCATTGGGCACATCTTTCGCCCCCGGCAGCGCCAATTGGCAGGCTGACACCAGCACAAACATCGCCATGGCAAGGAGTGGTCGCATCATCGGGGTCCCTGATTAGTCCGCCCTCATGACCGCATCCACCCCCTGCGGTCAATAGCTGTGCTCAATAGGGTTGGGGGTGCATCCGGTGCACCGCATCGATATCTGCCAGCACGCCCGGCGTCAGAACCACATCCGCCGCCCCCAGATTGATGCGTAACTGCGCCATCGACGTCGCCCCGATGATGGGGATCACCGGAAACGGCCGCGTCAGACACCACGCAATCGCCATCTGGTTGGGGTCAAGCCCATGCTGCCCTGCCACCCCCAGATAGGCCGCCACCGCCGGAAACAGCCGTGGCGTGATCCGCCCGCCCATGCTGGGGTTGTTCACCCGCCGTGTGCCCTCGGGCGTTACATCGCCCGCGTATTTCCCCGACAGCAGCCCCGTCGCCAGCGGCGAGAACGCCAGCAGCGGCATCGCCTCCATCACCGCCATCTCCGCCCAATCGCTGTCAAACTGCCGACACAGCAGGGAATATTCGTTCTGCACCGTCATCATGCGCGGCGCACCCATCGCTGTCGCCAGCGACAGCCATTTGGCCGCCCCCCAAACGCTTTCATTCGACAGCCCGAAATGGCGCACCTTGCCTTCGGCCTGCAAGGCCCGCGCGGTGTCCAGCACATCGGTCATGTGCCCGATGACCGCCGCCTGATCCGCCTTTGGTGCATAATGCCAGATCTGGCGAAAATGGTAACTGCCCCGGTTCGGCCAATGCAGTTGATACAGGTCGATGTAGTCGGTCTGCATGCGTCGCAGCGACCCCTCCACCGCCGCCCGCATCACCGCGCCGGTGATCGGTGTGCCATCGCGTACCTGCCCCATCCCTGCGCCTGTCACCTTGGTCGCCAGCACCATCCGGTCACGCCCGCCGCGCGCGGCCAGCCATGTGCCGATGATTTCTTCGGTGCGCCCCACCGTTTCCGCCCGGATCGGGTTGACCGGATACATCTCTGCCGTGTCCCAGAACGTGACCCCCTGATCCACCGCCAGATCGGCCTGAGCATGGCCTTCGCTTTCGGTATTCTGATTGCCCCATGTCATCGTTCCCAGACACAGGGTTGAAACGTTCAGGCCCGTATGGCCAAGGATCGTGGTTTTCATGCGCAGCACCTCCGCTCGTGCCAGCCTAATGCCCCAGATGCCACGGGCAAGGCTAAACCCGCATGACATGACCAACCCCGCGCATCGCTGTCGCAATGAACCGGCATTTTCCGTCCACAAGTCTCCGCGCCGCAGGCCCGCACGGCGCGCATGCGACATGCCACCAGAAAACGTGCCGCGCCAGCGGTTCTGCGTGATATCCGCCCCGCACCACCCCTCACCACGGTGCATCGCCTGGCGCGCAGATCGTGCTACACTGCATCCCACAGGAAAAGGAACACGCCCATGCGCCTTACGCTTGCCTTCCTTCTGCTCGCCGCCCCCGCCCTTGCCGCCCCCGCTGATTACATCCTTGAACCTGCGGCATCGACCGTCGGCTTTGAAACCGATTTCGGGCAGCAGGATATTACCGGGCGCTTTCCGATCACGCAGGCCAACCTGACGCTCGATTTCGATCAGGCCGCCAATTCCACCATCGACGTCATCCTTGATGTGTCCCGCGCGACAGCCAGCTTTCCTTTCGCCGCCGATGCGTTGAAAGGCAGCAATGTGCTGGATGCCCGCAACCACCCCACCATCCGCTTTGTCTCCACCCGCATTCGCGCGCAAGGCGACGGGGCCACAGTGCAAGGCAACCTGACCATTCGTGGTGTCACAAAACCCGTGACGCTGGACGCGCAGATCTTTCGCCAGCAGGGCTATGCGGCGGGCGACACATCGCATCTGACGGTGCAGTTGCGCGGGGCCGTGCAGCGCAGCGCCTTTGGCGCCACGGGCTTTGCCGATATGGTCGGCGACGAGGTCCGCCTGGATATCCGCGCCCGGATCGCGCGCACAAATTGACCCGATTCGCGACAATTGGTTAACGCAAGGTCCGGGCGCGTTTCATAGAGATGCAATGTAGATGCGATGTAGATGGAATGTAGATCGCCGAAAATGGGTGATTTCAACCCGTAAACAAAGCGTTCTCAGACACTTGCGTCCCGAACCTCTATCCCCCTACCCCTTCGCCGCACCATGCGCTAAACCCGTCCCCGCAGACGAAGGAAGACCCTCATGGCGCGCATCCTCATCACCTCGGCCATCCCCTATATCAACGGGATCAAGCATCTTGGAAATCTGGTCGGCAGCCAGTTGCCCGCCGATCTTTTCGCCCGCTACATGCGGGCAAGGGGCCATGAGGTGATGTTCATCTGCGCCACCGATGAGCACGGCACCCCCGCCGAATTGGCGGCGGCCAAAGCCGGGGTGCCGGTGGAACAATTCTGCGCCGACATGCACCGCGTCCAGTCCGATATCGCCGCCGGGTTCCGGCTGTCATTCGATCATTTCGGGCGGTCGTCAAGCCAGCGCAATCACCGTCTGACGCAGCATTTTGCGGGCGCCCTGGACAAGGCCGGGTTGATTGCGGAAGTGTCTGAAAAGCAGGTGTTTTCTATCGACGACAACCGCTTTCTGCCAGATCGCTATATCACCGGCACCTGCCCCAATTGCGGTTATGACGCGGCCCGTGGCGATCAGTGCGAAAATTGCACCAAACAGCTTGACCCGACCGATCTGATCAACCCCCGTTCGTCGATTTCCGGCTCCACAAACCTTGAGGTGCGGGAAACCAAACACCTGTATCTGAAGCAGCGTGCCCTGCGCGAACGCCTGCAAGCATGGATCGATTCCAAGACGGATTGGCCGATCCTGACCACCTCGATTGCCAAGAAATGGCTGAACGATGGTGACGGCTTGCAAGACCGTGGCATCACCCGCGATCTGTACTGGGGCGTGCCCGTGAAAAAGGGCGACGATCCTTGGCCGGGGATGGAGGGCAAGGTGTTCTACGTCTGGTTCGACGCCCCCATTGAATACATCGCCTGCACCGCCGAATGGGCCGACGCGCATGGCCTGCCCGATACCGCATGGCAGCGCTGGTGGCGCACCGACAAGGGCGCGGACGATGTGACCTACTATCAATTCATGGGCAAGGATAACGTGCCCTTTCATACCCTCAGCTTTCCCGCCACGATCATGGGATCGGGCGAGCCGTGGAAGCTGGTCGATTACATCAAGTCGTTCAACTACCTCAACTACGACGGCGGGCAGTTCTCCACGTCCCAAGGGCGCGGCATTTTCATGGATCAGGCCCTGTCAATCCTGCCCCCCGATTACTGGCGCTGGTGGCTGCTGAGCCACGCCCCGGAATCGTCTGATGCCGAGTTTACATGGGAGAATTTTCAGACATCCGTGAACAAGGATCTGGCCGATGTCTTGGGCAACCTCGTGTCCCGCGTCACCAAGTTTGCCAAGTCAAAGTTCGGCGATACCATCCCCGCAGGGGGCACTTATGGCCCGCGCGAAACCCAGCTGATTGCCGATCTGACCGCCCAACTGCGCGCATACGAGGGCAACATGGCCGCGATGGAGGTGCGCAAATCCGCAGCCGATCTGCGCGCGCTCTGGGTCGCGGGCAATGAATATCTGCAATCGGCGGCCCCGTGGACCGTGGTGAAGACCGACCCCGATCAGGCCGCCGCCATGATCCGCCTCGCGATGAACCTGATCCGCATTTATGCCATCATTTCGCGCCCCTTCATTCCCGATGCGGCCGCCGCGATGATGCAGGCGGTTGGGTCTGGGGACTGGACCTGGCCAAGAAATATTGAATCTGCGATGAACTTTCTGCCTGCAGGGCATACGTTTGCCGTGCCCGAAAACCTGTTCCGCAAGATCACCGATGAAGAGCGCGCCGATTGGCAAGCCCGGTTTGCGGGCATTCGCGCCTGACCAACCGGTCAAAATCGTGGAATCTGTTGACTCCCTGCCCTTTTGGGTGGCTACCCTACAGTCAAGCGGGCCTTGTATCGAAACATGCCACCGCTGCTGCAACAAGAAACAACAAAGAAACCACTGGGAGA
>JANNKX010000293.1:0-6638 GCA_031396505.1 Rhodobacterales bacterium | reverse complement strand
CTGCATGGGGCTTGGCGTGCCCATCGGCATCGCCGCAGCGCATCGGCCAAAGCTGTACCGCGCCATGGTGCCGATCCTTGATCTGATGCAGACCCTGCCCACCTTCGTCTACCTGATCCCGGCAATCGTGTTCTTCGGCCTTGGCATGGTGCCCGGCCTGATTGCGACCGTGATTTTCGTCCTTCCCGCGCCGATCCGCCTGACCCATCTGGGCGTGTCCTCCACCCCGCAAGCCCTGATGGAGGCGGCGACTGCCTTTGGTGCCACGCCCCAGCAACGCCTGTGGAAGGTCGAACTGCCCTATGCCTTTCCGCAGATCATGGCAGGGCTGAACCAGACCATCATGCTGTCGCTGTCGATGGTCGTGATCGCGGCCCTTGTCGGGGCCAATGGCCTTGGCGTGCCCGTCGTGCGCGCGCTGAATTCGGTCAATACCGCACTGGGGTTTGAATCCGGCTTCATCATCGTGGTGGTCGCCATCCTGTTGGACCGCATGTTAAGGGTGTCACGATGACCGATGAACCTGCTGTCATCTTCGACCGCGTCTCCATCGTGTTTGGCGACAATCCCGAACGCGCCCTGCCCCTGATGGACAAGGGGCAATCCCGGTCCGAAATACAGGCCACGACCGGGCAGGTTCTGGGCGTGCATGACTGCTCGCTGACTGTCGCCAAGGGCGAAATTCTGGTGCTGATGGGCCTGTCCGGGTCGGGCAAATCCACGCTGCTGCGCGCGGTGAACGGATTGAACCCGGTCGTGCGCGGGTCGGTCACGATCCGCGATGGCGATTGGGTGTCCAATGTCACCACCTGCAATGCAGCCGATCTGCTAAAGGTGCGCCGCGAATGCATCGCGATGGTGTTTCAACAATTCGGCCTGCTGCCTTGGCGCAGCGTGCGCGAAAACGTCGGGCTGGGCTTGGAGCTTGCAGGCCAGACCCCGGAACAGCGCAAGGCCAAGGTTGATGAACAACTGGCGCTGGTGAACCTGACGCAATGGGCCGAACGCCGCGTCGGCGAATTGTCGGGGGGCATGCAGCAGCGCGTCGGCCTTGCCCGCGCCTTTGTCACCGATGCGCCGATCCTGCTGATGGACGAGCCGTTTTCCGCGCTTGATCCGTTGATCCGGGCGAAATTGCAGGATGAACTGCTGGATTTGCAGCGCAAGTTGAAACGCACGATCATTTTCGTGTCCCATGATCTGGACGAGGCGTTCAAGATCGGCAACCGGATCGCCTTGATGGATGGCGGGCGCATCGTGCAATGCGGCACCGCACGCGAGATTATCGCCAATCCGATCAGCGACTATGTCGCCGAATTCGTGGCCCATATGAACCCACTGTCAGTGCTGACCGCGCGCGATGTGATGGTGCCGGGCAGTCTCGGGCAGATGTCGGTCGACGCCGAAACGCCTGTGCGCCACGTGATGGAAATGATCCGCGACGGGGCCGCCGATATTGCCGTGACGGATAATGGCAAACTCTGTGGCACGATCAACGGGCCGGAAGTGATGGCCAAACTGATCAACCCGCGCGGCGAAAACGGCCCGAAAGTGTGAATACTTTCTAAACGCGATCCAAAATACCGTTGATTTTATTCGCAATTTTTTGCGTCCCACCGTGGGACAGACTTAACCTGCCTTTTTCACCGCAGGCTTCTTTGCCGCTGCCTTCTTGACCGCAGGCTTTTTTGCGGCTGGTTTGGCCGCCGCTTTGCGCGCCGGTTTCTTGCCGCCCTTGCCCGCCTTTTCCGCGATCAGAATCAACGCCTCATCCAGCGTCACGTCATCCGGTGACAGGTCTTTCGGCAAGGTCGCATTGACCTTTTCCCACTTCACATAAGGCCCGTATTTCCCCGGCATCACCTGCACCACACCGCCGTCCGGATGCACGCCAAGGTCGCGCAACGGGGCCGCCGCAGGTGCCCGCCCGCCACGCAGCGCCTTTTGTGCCAACACCTCGACCGCGCGGTTCATCCCGATGGTGAACACTTCCTCCACATCCGGAATATTGGCATAGGTCGCCCCGTGTTTCACATAAGGCCCGAACCGCCCGATCGCCGCCTCGATCATCTGCCCGTCATCCGGGTGCGGCCCGATCTGGCGCGGCAGGTTGATCAGCAGCAAGGCCCGTTCAAGCGTCAGATCATCCGGCACCCAGCCCTTTGGCAAACTGCCACGCGGCGGTTTGGGGTTTTCTTCCGTCGCCTCGCCCTTTTGCACATAGGGGCCAAAGCGCCCCGCGCGCAGGCTGATCGGCTGGCCATCCTCGTCATGCCCCAGAATCTTGCCATCGACACTGACCGCGCCGTTTTCATCGCTGACGGAAATCGGGCGGGTATAGCGGCATTCGGGATAATTCTTGCACCCGATAAACGCCCCCCCCGACCGCGCCGTTTTCAGATGCAGCCGCCCGGTGCCACAGGTCGGGCAAATCCGCGGGTCCGATCCATCGGCGCGCGCCGGGTACAGATGCGGCGACAGGAAGTCGTCGATCTTTTCCAACACTTCCGTAATCCGCAGATCCGCCGTCTCGGCCACCGCCGCCGCAAAATCACGCCAGAACCGCGCGAGGACTTCCTTATAGTCCCGCTCGCCCGCCGACACATCATCGAGTTGCGATTCAAGGTCGGCGGTAAAGTCATATTCCACATATTTGCGGAAGAAATTCGCCAGAAACGCCGTGACAAGCCGCCCCTTGTCTTCGGGAAACAGGCGGTTCTTGTCTTTGCGCACATATTCGCGGTCGACAATCGTGGTCAGCACCGATGCATAGGTCGACGGGCGGCCGATCCCCAGCTCTTCCATCCGTTTAACCAGCGTTGCCTCGGTGTAACGCGGCGGGGGTTGGGTGAAGCTCTGCTTTCCGATGATGGCTTTGTCGCCATCCAACACTGCTTTGCGACTGCGGATGATGTAATTGGCGTCGTTGTCTTCTGGAGGAGTAAGATCGACATTCTCGCCAAAGGTAAGACGCTGAAATTCGTCAACGTATCTGTCATGGTTGGCAAATCGCGCCGCCTCGCCTTGCATGATCTGGGGTAGGCGGCCTTCGTCATCATCCTCGTCATCGCGGCCTTCATCGTAGACCTTCAGGAACCCGTCAAACAGCACGACCTGCCCATTGGCCCGCAACACAATCTGCCCGTCGCTACTTCCCACATCCACCGCCGTGCGTTCCAGCCGCGCCGAAGCCATCTGGCTGGCGATCGTGCGTTTCCAGATCAGGTCGTACAGCTTGCGCTGCTCATCCTCCAGCCGCAGATCGTCCGGTGCGGCCATCATGTCTGTCGGGCGGATGCATTCATGCGCTTCCTGCGCGTTTTTCGCCTTGTTCTTGTAGATGCGCGGCGCATCCGGCACATAAGCTGCCCCGAACCGCGCCTTGATCGCATCGCGCGCCCCCGTTACGGCCTCGGGCGCCATGTCGATGCCATCGGTCCGCATGTAGGTGATGTGGCCCGCCTCATACAGACGCTGTGCGGTGTTCATGCATTGCTTGGCCCCCATGCCAAACTTGCGGCTGGCCTCTTGTTGCAGCGTTGATGTCATGAACGGCGGATAGGGGTTGCGGCTGGCAGGCTTTGCCTCCACCGATAGCACCGTCAATGTTCGATTTGTGACAGCATGAACCGCGAGTTCTGCAGCCTCGGCCGTCGGAATGTCGAATTTTGATAGTTTCTTGCCGCCCAACACTGTCAACTTTGCCGCAAAATCCTGCCCTCTTGGCGTGGTCAGTGTCGCCTCGACCGTCCAGAATTCCTGATTGCGGAACGCCTCGATCTCCATCTCGCGTTCGACGATCAGACGCAGGCATACCGACTGCACACGGCCCGCCGACCGCGCGCCGGGCAGCTTACGCCACAGCACGGGCGACAGCGTGAACCCCACCAGATAATCCAGTGCGCGCCGGGCAAGGTAGGCATCCACCAAGGGCTGATCCACCTGCCGCGGGTTCTTCATCGCCTCGGTCACCGCCGCCTTGGTGATCGCGTTGAACGTCACGCGGCTGACCTTTGCACCCTTTTTCAAGGACGGTGCCAAAGCCGCCTGCAAATGCCACGAAATCGCCTCGCCCTCGCGGTCGGGGTCGGTCGCAAGGATCAGATTCTGGTCAGTTTTCAACGCCTCGGCAATTGCGCGCACATGTTTTTTGCTGTCCGCAGCCACCTCCCAGGTCATCGCAAAACCGTCGTCCGGGTTCACCGACCCGTCTTTGGGCGGCAGATCGCGCACGTGCCCGTATGAGGCCAGCACAACATAATCCGCCCCCAGATATTTGTTGATGGTCTTGGCCTTCGCGGGGGATTCAACAACAACAACGGGCATGGGATTCCTTTGGCGATACGCCTTGGCGGGGCGCGGCACCATGTGGGGACGCCTGCGGCTTTGTCAATGCGCGATGGGCGCGCGCCGACCGCCCCGGTTCAATCAACCCGGCATAAAAGCCCGCCCGCCTGCCGTTGAATGCGCCCGTCCAGTTCCAACGCTAGAAGCTCCGGCGCGATCGTCGCGGGCGGCAGGGCCAGATCGCGGATCAGTTGATCCTCGGCCAATGGGCTGGGGCCAAGGCGTGCCAAAATCTGGCTGTGCAACGTGACCATATCCGACAGCGGACGCTGGCTTGGCACAGGGCCGGGCAGCGGCGCATGTGTCACCACGGGGTCGGGCGCGGGCACATGCACGGCACCAATCGCCTCTATCACATCCGCCGCATTGCGCACCAGAATGGCCCCGTCACGGATCAACTGGTTGCAGCCCGCAGCGCGCGCATCAAACGGATGCCCCGGCACCGCCAGCACATCGCGCCCCAGATCAAGCGCATCCCGCGCCGTGATCAGGCTGCCCGACCGCGACGCCGCCTCAACCACGATCACGGCGCGCGACAGGCCGGCCACGATCCGGTTGCGCAGCGGAAAATGCCGCGCCTGCGGTTCCAACCCCATCGGTTGTTCCGAAATCCGGCACCCCTGTTGCAATATCTGCGCGGCCAGCGGCCCGTTTTCCACCGGATAGACCACATCCACCCCGCCCGCCATCACCGCCACTGTCCCCGTGGCCAATGCCGCCTCATGGGCCGCCCCGTCAATCCCGCGCGCAAGGCCCGAGACCACCACCTGACCCGCCTGCCCCAGCGTTTCCGCCAACCGCCGTGCCATCCGCAGGCCCAGCGATGATGCATTACGCGCGCCCACCATCGCCACCATCGGGCGGGCCAGCAAACTGGCATCGCCCAGCACCCACAGAATGGGTGGCGCATCCGCCATATCCATCAACGCCGCCGGATAGCCCGGCATGCCATGGCAAATCAACCGCGCGCCCGCTGCCCGGCCCTGCGCCATTTCATGCCGCACCACCTCAATCGGGCAGATGTTGTAATTGTCGACCCCCGCTGCCGTAGCGATCCCTGGCAAGGCCGCCAGTGCCGCCGCCGCCGTTCCATGTTCTGCAATCAAACGATGATATGTCACCGCACCAACCCTGCGGGAGCGAATGAGACGCAGGCAATCTACCGGATCGCCGTCCACCAGGGGTGTGGGGTGGGGTGTGGGGTAAGACAGTAATCCCGTCATCGACGCCTCGCCTCATTCGCTCCCCCACTTGACGCCAAGACAGTTAATAAGGCGTGAACAAAATCCACCCCGTTTTCTCTTTGTCCGAATAGGTATTTTTTTCTGCCCGCCGCCCTACGATCACCTGTTGAAATTCCCCGTGTTTTTGATCAAATACTGCAATCACACAGGGAGCATGCCATGCTGAACGCCGAAGTCGCCCTCCGCCGCAATGATGCCGTCTCGCGCGGGGTTGGCATGATGACGCAGATTTATGCCGACCGTGCCCTGAACGCCGAAATCTGGGATATCGAAGGCAATCGTTACATTGACTTTGGTGCGGGCATTGCCGTCGTGAACACCGGGCATTGCCATCCGCGCGTGATGGCCGCCGTCACCGAACAGATGTCGCGCTTTACCCATACCTGCGCGCAGGTATTGCCCTACGAAAACTACATCCGTCTGGCCGAACGCCTGAATGCCGCCACCCCCGGCGATTTCGCTAAGAAAACCGTCTTTGTCACCACGGGCGTTGAAGCCGTTGAAAACGCCATCAAAATCGCGCGCATCCATACCGGTCGCAATGCCGTTATTGCTTTTGGCGGGGCCTTTCATGGCCGCACGTTCATGGGCATGTCCCTGACAGGCAAGGTCGAACCCTATAAAAAGGGTTTTGGTGCCATGATGCCCGATGTCTGGCATGTGCCGTTTCCGCAGGATGTGCACGGCATTTCCACCGCCCACGCGATGGAAGGCCTCACCAAGCTGTTCAAGGCCGATCTTGATCCCGGCCGCGTCGCCGCCATCATTTTTGAACCCGTGCAGGGCGAAGGCGGCTTTTACCCCGCGCCTGCCGATATGGTCCGTGCCTTGCGCAAACTGTGCGATGACCATGGCATCGTGATGATCGCGGACGAGGTACAAACCGGTTTTGCGCGCACCGGCAACCTGTTCGCCATGCACGGCTATGATGTGGCCGCGGATATCACCTGCATGGCCAAAGGCCTCGCTGGTGGCCTGCCCTTGGCCGCACTTACCGGGCGGGCAGAGATGATGGACGCCGCCAACCCCGGCGGTCTGGGCGGCACC
>JANNKX010000242.1:0-15368 GCA_031396505.1 Rhodobacterales bacterium | reverse complement strand
CTGCTACATGCAGTTGAGATGATTTCTCGATCTCCACCATAGCGAGCTCCCAGAATAACTTTAGAAAGGCGCAATTCGTAGTCGAAATCGAGAAAATAAATATTTTTTTCTGCACAGCTATGATCGAGGTCGATGAATGCACGAACCTCACTCTCATACTTCCACTGCATAAATTTCCTCGATAACGCCCCCTTTACGGTCAATTTCTTTTTACTTTGGTCGAAATTTCGAAATCCACGAGCATCAAGAAACGTGTTGGCATAGCGCATTGGTAGCAACGGAACTTTGTCGTCGACTTCCAATTCCAAGACTATCCCTTGGTGATCTTCAGCATAGTGACTCCACAACAACGGATTATGAAAGTGTTTCGAAAAGCAAGATAATCCTCTATCTTTACCCATTTCAGAAACCGTCTTCTGCCACGCAAATCTATCTTCTGCCGTATCAAATTTTACTGCATGGCAATCAAAAGGATCATTCAATTTATCAAAATGGGAAATCTTAATTCGCGTTCGTAGAATTGCTTCCAATCCGTATTTTGCGTTGAGAAACTTATATACTATCAAACATCCAACTCCCCCACAAACCCTGCATGCTCCTGAATACACTGGAACCGCAGCTCCGGCATTTTCCCCATCAGCCACTCGACCAGACCGCCCGTTTCCCCCGGCGCATCCTCGTCAATGCTGACCCTAATCAGTTTCCGCGTCACCGCGAAGCATAGGGCGGGTCGTTCCGCGCCCTTCGTGCAGGCTCACCCGCCGTTCCCAATAGCCCACAAGGAGTGACTGCACCCGACTCTGTCCCCTCCCAAATCGCACCACGGCGACACGCCATCCTTCACTCGCAATGGATCGGGCAACCTGACCCCGCCGCGTCACGCTCGCGACAAACACCCCACCCAATCCTTAACGCTTCCCTAACACGCTCGGCCAACCCCTTGATTTCACACGCCCCACCTACCGTCCCACCGTGGGACAGCAAGCCATCGCCCGATATCAACGCCGGTCAATCACCGGCTTAAAATCATCCGCCGCTCAGCAATTTCAATCCGGAACCGCCCCAGATAGGCCATCCCCAACAGCGATCCGCCCATGTCGCCATCGGTGACATAGGCCTCCACATCCGTATCGCGGAACGGCCCGAATTCCACCACCGGCAGCACCACCCGCGCCGTGCGCACGACCCCGTTCGCGGTCTGCGCCTCGCCCAGATAGCGCAGGGCGCTCCGGTCGATCCCCAGCCGCGCCGCGTCATCCTCGCCCAGCACCAGTTCGGACGCGCCGGTATCGGCCAGAAATTCCACATCCGTGCCGTTGATCGTCAGTGTCGCATAATAATGCCCGTCGCGCGCGCGCGGCAATTCCACCGCACCGCCCGTCACCTCCTGCAGCGGCATGATCCGCCCCTGCATGTCCTGCCAGATGCCCCAACCCGCCGCGACACCCACAAAGATCATGAACCACGCCGCCGCCGACCGCATGGCAAAGCCAAGCCTGCTTTTGTATTCCACAATCACCCAGCCCAGCAGCGCCAGCAGGATCAACCCCAGATAGGCAATCCTGCCCCAGTCATCGCCCTCGATCATCGCATCCCTCTGGCCTGTTGCCCGGCAAAGCTAGGACGCCATAGCCCTTGATGCAATCGTCCCTGCCGAAAAGGTTATCCGATCAACCCGGTGCCCTTGATGCCGTCGATCACGAACTGCACCGAAAGTGCCGCCAGCAGCATCCCCAAAAGCCGCGTGATGACGATTGTCCCTGTGCGCCCCAACATCCGCTCCAGCGGGGGTGACGCCAGCAAAAACAGATAGGTCACCGCGATCATCCCCAGCAGCAGCCCGATCACCGCAGCCGTCCCCGCCCATCCCGGACCGCTTTGCCCCACGAGCAGAATCACCGAGGCAATCGCACCGGGGCCTGCAATCAGTGGTGTCGCCAGCGGAAACACCGATGGATCATGGTCTGGGTCGGCATGCTGCCCCTCGCGCCGCTGGGTGCGGCGTTCAAACAGCATGTCGAGTGCCGTCAGAAACAACAGGATACCACCGGCGATCCGGAAGGCAGGCATCGAGATTCCGATGAAGCCCAGAATGGATTCCCCCGCCAACCCGAACAGCGTCAGCAGAACCGCCGCAATGATACAGGCCCGCAGCGCCATCGCCCGGCGGCGTTCGTTCGACATGCCTTGCGTCAGCGCAATGAACATCGGCACCAACCCCGGCGGGTCGATGACCACGAACAGCGTGGCAAAGGCGGTGATCAGGAATGCGCTGTCGATCATGCCGCTGCACTCTCCAGCTTGCCTGCCGCCGCCATCCACATCGCCTCGGCGCGGTCCAGACCTTCCATCACTTCGGCGTATTTCTTGTTCCAGGTTTCCAGCTCACCCACCCGGCCCGGCTCATACAGCGCGGGATCGGCCAGCTTTTTCGCCAGCTTGTCACGCATGTCGTTCAGTTTCGCCAAACGTTCCTCGCATTTACGCAACTCGGCCTTCAGGGCCAGCACGTCATCGCGACTTGTCTTCTTTGGCTTCTCGACAGGCTTTGCCTCCACCTTGACGTCGTCGCCCGCCAGCAATTGCCGACGATACGCCTCAAGGTCCTCGGTATAGGGTTCCACCGCACCCCCCTTCACCAGCCACAGCCGGTCCGCCACCAGCCCCAACAGATGCATGTCATGGCTGACAAGAACCACCGCGCCGGAATATTGCGTCAGCGCCTCGACCAGCGCCTCGCGGCTTTCCATGTCAAGGTGGTTGGTCGGTTCGTCCAATATCAACAGATGCGGCGCGTCAATCGTGGCCAGCAGCAGCGACAACCGCGCCTTCTGCCCGCCTGACAAGCGGCCCACCACGGTTTCCGCCTGATCGGCCATCAGCCCGAACCCCGCAAGCCTTGCGCGCAGCCGGGGCTGGCCTTCCGCCGGGCGCAGGCGTTGCAGGTGCTGCAAGGGGGTTTCGTCGATGAACAACTCATCCACCTGATGCTGTGCGAAATACCCGATGCGCAGCTTGGAATGGCGGATCACCTTTCCTTCGGCCGTCGTCAGCTTGGCCGCCAGCAGTTTGGACAGCGTCGATTTGCCCTCGCCGTTGCGGCCCAGCAGGGCGATCCGGTCATCCTGATCGATCCGCAGGTTCAGCCGCCGCAGCACCGGCACGCCGCCATAGCCGACGGCGGCGCCGTCCATGTTGATGATCGGGGGCGACAATTCCTCGGGTGCGGGAAAGGTGAAAACCTGCTTTTTCGCCTCTTCCGGGGGCGTGATCGTCTCCATCTTTTCCAGCATCTTTACGCGGGATTGTGCTTGTACCGCCTTGGATGCCTTGGCCTTGAAGCGGTCCACGAAAGATTGCAGATGCGCGCGGCGCAGATCCTGCTTTTTGGCCTCGGCGGTCAGTACGGCCCGGCGTTCGGCCATCTGCCGCGCGAACTGGTCATAAGGGCCGTTCCAATACGTCAGCTTGCGCGCGTCCAGATGCAAAATGCCCTGCACGGCGCGGTTCAACAGGCCCCGGTCGTGGCTGATGATCAGCACGGTATGGGGATACTTCTGCAAATAGCTTTCCAGCCAAAGTGCGCCTTCAAGGTCAAGATAGTTGGTCGGCTCGTCCAGCAGCAGGTAATCAGGCTGCGCAAACAGCACGCCCGCCAGCGCCACGCGCATCCGCCAGCCGCCGGAAAAATCCGAACAGGGGCGCATTTGCGCCTCGGCGTCAAAGCCAAGCCCCTTCAGGATGGCCGAGGCGCGGCCTTCGGCCGACCAAGCATCGATATCGGCCAGCCGAGTCTGGATATCGGCAATGCGCGCGGGGTCGGTTGCGTGATCGGCCTCGTACAGCAGGGCTGTGCGTTCGGTGTCGGCCTCCAGCACCGTATCCAGCAGGCTGGTCGATGACGATGGCACCTCTTGGGCAACCCCCCCGATCTTGGCGCGGGCGGGCAGCGAAATCTCGCCCCCCTCCAATGCCAATTCGCCTTTGATCAAGCGGAACAGCGTGGTTTTGCCCGTGCCATTGCGGCCCACAAGGCCAACCTTGTGGCCTGTCGGAATGGTGGCCGATGCCCCTTCGAACAAGGGGCGGCCTTCGACGGAATAGGTGATATCTGAGATGCGTAACATGCCCGTCCGCTTGCCCGATGTGGGCGCAGGCGTCAACCGCCCGTGATGCCTTGGCGGGGGTTTTCATCCTGTAGCCCATCTGTTACCGAACCCGCGGTATCACGCAGCCGTGGGGCAGGGGCCTTGCGCGCATTCAGACAAGGACGCAATCATGGCCACCCAACACACGCTTTCCATCATCAAACCAGACGCAACCAAGCGCAACCTCACGGGCAAGATCATCGCCAAGTTCGAAGAGGCGGGTCTGCGTGTGGTGGCAAGCAAGCGCATTCATCTGACGATGGGGCAGGCTGGCGCATTTTATGCCGAACACAGCGAACGTGGATTTTATGCCGAGCTGTGTGAATTTATGGCCTCGGAACCCGTGGTCGTGCAGGTTCTGGCAGGCGAGAACGCGATTGCCAAGAACCGCGAAGTGATGGGTGCCACCGATCCCGCACAGGCCGCACCGGGGACGATCCGCAAGGAATTTGCGCTGTCCAAGGGCGAAAATTCCGCCCATGGTTCAGACAGCGAGGCTGCCGCGGCGCGCGAAATCGCGTTCTTCTTTTCCGGCCTCGAACTTGTCGGCTAACGTGGCCTGACCACGCCAAACATGTTCAGGGCCGCTTCTAAATCAGAGCGGCCCTTTTCCGTGCTGCCCGCAAACTCCGCCTTGATTGCATCGAACCGCGCCCGCAGTGCGGCTTTCTCGTCGCCCTTGCAATCGTTCCACGGGCGGCCCTGCAGCCCCATGACGAGCACATAATAGCCAATGAAATGCGGCGCTGATCCCGATTGTAACAGGCGGCGGTAGCAGGCATCCGCCCCAAGGGCACGCACCTCGGTTGCCGTGAAAAGTCCGGCCTTGGCAAAGGCAGCCTCGGACGCAGGCCCGAGATTGGGGATGGAAGAAATCGGGTCAGACATCTGTGCGCCTACAGTTTTGGGCGCAGCTTAGCCTGATCCCGATACCGGCGGAAAGGGTGCTTAGAACGCGGCCCAGTCGCGGATGATCGGTTTTTTGGTGGTGCCACCCTGCTGCTGGCTTGATCCACCGGATTGCCCGGCTTGTTGCGAAGGTGTGTTCGAGCCGCCTTGCTGTTGCGAGGAGGACGACGAAGAGTTGGCCATTTTGCACTGCCCTTGGTTTTTTTGTCGCTAATTTGTAACAGATTGCATCACTTTCGGGCGCTTTCAAGGCCGAAAGGGTCGCTTTATGCGGCTTCACAAGGGGTTGTGATCCGGATGTCACGAAAAAACATGCGCGGATCGCCCGATTGACTGGTGCATTGGCAGGCCCCGTGCCATCTTTCAGCGATGACACACCCAGTTTTCGACGGCCATAACGATATCCTGTATCGCATCCATCTTGGGCGCAGCCCGCGGGATCAGTTGTGGCTGGTGGGTGACGGCCATGGGCATCTGGATTTGCCGCGCATGAAGGCGGGCAGGTTTGTCGGTGGGTTGTTCGCGATTTATGTGCCATCCCCCGCTGACCCCGCGACGGGTGATCTGGTGCACCGTATGGACACGCCGCCCTATGATCTGCCGTTGCCCGACCCGATGCCGATCATGCAGGCGCAGGCCATCGCCCTGAGCATGGCAGGCACGCTGCACTGGATGGAACGCAGCAGCGGCGGCGCGTTTCGTTTGTGCCGCAGCGCGGCCGATATCCGCGCCGCCATGGCCGAGGCTGCAATCGCCGGTGTGATGCACATGGAAGGAGCTGAGCCGATTGACGAGGCCTGCGATGCGCTGCACCTGTTTTACGCGATGGGCCTGCGCAGCCTTGGCCCGGTGTGGAGCAGGCCGACGATCTTTGGCCATGGCGTGCCGTTCCGATTTCCGGGCGATCCCGATACCGGGCCGGGCCTGACCGAGGCGGGAAAGCGGCTGATCCGGACCTGCAACCAGCTGCGCATCATGGTTGATCTTTCGCACCTGAACGCGGCGGGATTTGATGATGTGGCGGCCCTTTCGGATGCACCGCTGGTGGCCACGCATTCCAACGCGCATGCGATCTGCCCTTCGACGCGCAACCTGACCGACCGCCAACTGGGCCTGATCCGCGACAGCGGCGGCATGGTCGGGCTGAATTTTGCGACTGTCTTCTTGCGCCCGGATGGCCGCGAAAGCGCCGATATGGACTGGGACCCGATGCTGCGGCATCTGGATCATCTGATCGCGCATCTGGGCGAAGACGGGGTGGGGTTCGGGTCGGATTTTGACGGGGCCACCGTGCCGAAGGGGATTGGCGATGTGACGGGATTGCCTGCGTTGCAAGAGGCGATGATGGCGCATGGGTATGATGCGGGTGTGATGGCAAAGCTGACGCATGGTAACTGGTTGCGGGTGCTGGAACGCACCTGGGGAGGGTAGGCGGCGCGATTTTCGCGAAAGTTGACGGCTGTCAATTTTTAACTTAAACGTTTAATTTCAATTGGTTAACTTTTATTTTTGGGTCCAGTTTAATAGATTGTTAACAATTTGGCGTCGGTTCATCAGCCGAACAGACCAATCGGTCGCGCCGCAAACCCCGGAAAGATTGGCGACAGATCGGCGGTTTTCATATGAGTGGTCAGAATTTCGGCCAGCGGCACGCGGTAATCCGTCGTCACAGCCAGATCGGCGCCTTCCTCCAGCGCGTCATGGGCAAGGCCGGGCCAGCGGCCCAGCATGCGCCCACCGCGCGCCTGCGGGCCCAGCACCATCATCACGCTGCCCCGCCCGTGATCGGTGCCGCCCCCGGTGTTTGATCGCAGGCGGCGGCCGAATTCTGTCATCACCACGACCGACGTATCGGCCTGCAGCGGCCCCAGATCGCGCCAGAACGCCATCAGCGCGGTCGACAGCCAATCCACGTTCTGCCCGAAATCGCCCGCTTGGCGCACATGCGTATCCCAGCCGCCCATATCGACGGTGGCGAGCCGCGTGCCCATCTCCAGCTTGAAGGTCTGCGCCACTGTCATCAGGGGGGCGGATAACGGATTATCATCCGGGTAGGCATGCGCAGGCGCGTAGGGCCGCACCGCGCCGTCACTGTCGGACCAGATGCGCCCTGAAATCATCGCCGATAGCACCAGCAACTGCTGCATAGACGCCTGCACCGGTCCATGGTTGCCAAAACCGGCGGCAATACGGGCCTGCAAGGCGGGTGCCAGCCAGTTTCCTTGCGCAAGGATGAGGTTGCCCAGTTCCTCGGCTACCGCTGCCTCGGACCCTTCCAGCGATCCGGGCAGGGCGGTGCCGACCGCAATCGCAGGCAAATCCGCGCCGGGGGGCAGCGTTTTCAGCCAACGCCCCAGCCAGCCGCCCTCGGCCCCGGCTTGCGCCGAACGCTCTATCCGTTGTTCGGCCTCGAAATGACTGCGCGTGGCCTCGGTCAGCCCGCAGGCATGGATCAGCGACAGATCGCCTGCGCGGTACAGATCGGCCAGCGGGCCTGCTTGCAGATGAAAGCGGAAATCGACATCGGCGTTTGCGCCGCCAATGGCATGGCCTGCGCCATCGCCTGTGCGCAGCACGCGCAACGCTTCGGGCCGTGCCGCGATGAAGTCGGGGTCAGATGCGGGACTGACCAGCGCCAGCCCATCACAGCCGCCGCGCAGGAAGATCACCACCAGTCTGGGTTCGCTTGCCATGATCCGCAGCCCTTTCTATCGCAAAATGAACGCGGGCGAGATGGCCAGAAACGCCACGATACTGCTGTACAGGCCCTGCAAATCATCCGGTTCCAGTGCCATCGGCGCGGACCGGTCATCGATGCCAAAGACGGTTGCCAGATCGTCCAGACTGTCCGCCCCCGCAGCACCCAGCAGGCGTTCGCGCCAGAATTCGGCCAGTGCGTCAAAACTCGCCCTTTCCGGTGCGAGGTCGGACAGGCGCGTGGTGGTGCAGTTAAACCAGTCATCATGGGCATAAAGCGCAAAATCCACCATCCGCGCCATCGTGCTGGCCGATGACCAGCGATCGGCGCGGTCGGGATGCCCGGTGGGCGGGCCATAGCTGTGCTGCCTCCAGCCCGCCTGCCCCAAGGCCCAGTCGAAATCCTGATTGGGGATGGTCAGATCGACGCCGGTAGCGCGGTAAAGACCTGCCAGAAATTCGAACGGACGGCGGAATTTTTCGGGCGGGGTTGCGTCGAACAGCGGATCATTGACCACGGCGCGCACCACCTGCGCGATCTGATCAGACGCGTCCGCATGCGCCAGAAACACCGCCGCAATCCGGTCGATCATCGCAGGATCGGGATCATCCGCCAACAGCCGCCGGATGATCTTGCGGCAGACAAACCGCGCGGTGCCGGGATGGGTGGCGAGGATATCCATCACCTGTTCGGCATCGGCGCGTGGTGCCTGATTGGGCGGAAACTCGACACCCAGGATGCGTTTCTGATAGGGGTCGTGCCAGGCCTCGACATAGTGGAACCGCCCGGTGCGCGGCGCATCGACCCCGTCGCTGATGGTGCGCCCGTCGCCGACCGACCAGCCGGTAAAGGCGCGCGCCACCTCATACACGTCCTGATCAATATAGGCCTGCGCCAGACCATCGCGCGCGCCCGGCACATCGCGCCAGTGGGGTGCGGTGTCGTTGACGTAATGTTCGGCCCCCAGCGTGTGCAGTTCCAGCAGTTCGCGGGCGAAATTCTCATTCGCGGGGCTGGCGGTGCTGTCAGCGTTGTTCAGGTAATACAGCATGGCAGGTGACCGCGCGACCGCCCCCAGCATGCTGCGGAAATTGCCCAAGGCATGGTCGCGGATCACCGCGTCATGGCCGGGAAAGAACACGGCTGTCGTTTCGTCCTTCAGGGCGTTGACGTGGAAATGGTTGTGCCAGAACTGCGTCATCACCTCGCGCAGTTGTGCCTTTGCATGGACAGCGCGGATCAGGCTGGCGACAATCACTTCGTTCGCGGGGCGGGTCCGTTCGGAATAATCCATCGCATTGGTGAAGTTCAGCAGCGGCACCAGCCCGGCCGGGTCTGTGGTCAGCATCGACAGGGGGCGCATCTCATCAACCGCGGGCCAACTGCCGTATTCGCCGTCATCGCCCGCCGCGTAGGACATGTGCAGGCGGGCGTCGCGCAGGCGGCGGTCAAGGCCCGCGTCCGACACGGGCATGGCAAGCTGTGCGTCCAGCCAGCCTGTACGGCCCAGACGGTGTAAATCGTCGCGCGCGGCGGTATTTGCGCCAAAGGTCAGGCGGTTCAGGAAAACCTCGTCTGTGGCACCGCCCGTCGTGGCCATCGCCACGCGGGGCAGGGCGGTTGTGAGGGCAAGTGCGACAAGTCGCTGATGAAACGCACGCCGTGTCAGCATTTTCACCCCCTACACATCACCGCGAAAGGTTACGGGCCGATTGCATTTTGCCAAAGGTGCATCCTGCCGCACCGGCAGAAAGTCGCGCGGCCCTTGGCTTTTCCGCCGATTTCGCAGAAATGGGGGGCGACAGTGGGGGGCGGCATGACAGGCAGGTTTGGATTTGCGGTGAACGCGGTCGATGGTCGCGCGCGCACCGGGGTGATCACCACCCCGCGCGGGGACATCCGCACACCCGCCTTCATGCCGGTTGGTACGGCGGCGACCGTCAAGGCGATGCTGCCGGAATCGGTGCGCGCAACGGGGGCCGATATCCTGCTGGGCAATACGTACCATCTGATGCTGCGCCCCACGGCGGAGCGGATTGCAGCACTTGGCGGTTTGCACCAATTCATGAATTGGGACCGCCCGATTTTGACGGACAGTGGTGGTTTTCAGGTGATGAGCCTCGCATCCTTGCGCAAGCTGACCGAAGAGGGCGTGCGGTTTTCATCCCATATTGACGGGTCGAAACACATGCTGTCGCCCGAACGCAGCATGGAGATTCAGAAACTGCTGGGCAGTGATATCGTGATGGCGTTCGATGAATGCCCGGCTTTGCCTGCGACGGATGAGGTGGTGGCGAAGTCGATGGCCCTGTCGATGCGCTGGGCACAACGGTCGCGCGATGCCTTTGGGGATCGTCCGGGCCATGCGCTGTTTGGCATCATGCAAGGCGGGGTGACGCGGGATTTGCGCGCGGAATCGGCATCGGCGCTGACGGCCATCGGCTTTGACGGCTATGCCGTTGGCGGACTCGCTGTAGGCGAGGGGCAAGAGGCGATGTTTTCCGTGCTGGATTACGCGCCAGACATGTTGCCTGCGGACAAGCCGCGCTATCTGATGGGGGTGGGCAAACCCGATGACATTGTGGGGGCGGTGGAACGCGGCATCGACATGATGGATTGCGTGCTGCCCTCGCGGTCGGGGCGCACGGCGCAGGGCTGGACCGCGCGCGGGCAGGTCAACCTGAAGAACGCCCGCCACAAGGACGACCCCCGCCCGCTGGAAGAAGGTTGCACCTGTCCGGCCTGCCGGGGGTACAGCCGGGCCTATCTGCACCACGTCATCAAGGCGGATGAGATTATCGGATCAATGCTGCTGACATGGCATAACCTGCATTATTATCAGGTCCTGATGCAGGGCCTGCGCGATGCGATTGCGGCGCGGCGGCTGGCGGCGTTCGTGGCAGGGTTTCACGCGATGCGGGCCGAAGGGGATATCGCACCGCTGTAGCCATGCAGCAGACGCAAACCCGATTTGTGCGCCAAAGCACAGCATTGCGGCGGAACCATGGTTGCAGTGCGAGTATTGATCATTACCTTTCGATCAATCGCACCCATTCGCAGGATACATCCATGACCGATGCCCTTTTCACCCCGCTTGCCGTTGGCGATCTTGTTCTGAAGAACCGGATTATCATGGCACCGCTGACCCGCAACCGCGCGCGCCACAGCGACGATGCACCCTATGACATCCATGCCGAGTATTATGCCCAACGCGCGGGGGCGGGCCTGATTATCACTGAAGGCACCCAAATCTCGCCCGAGGGCAAGGGCTATGCCTTTACCCCCGGCATCTACAGCCCGGCACAGATTGCCGGATGGCGTGTCGTGACAGACGCTGTTCACGCCAAAGGCGGGTTGATCGCGGCCCAGATCTGGCATGTTGGCCGGATCAGCCATACGTCGTTGCAAGACGGCGGAAAGGCCCCCGTTGCCCCATCGGCAATTGCCGCGGGGTCCAAGACCTTTGATGGCGCAGGCTTTGTGGACACGTCGGTGCCCCGCGCGCTGGAACTGTCGGAAATTGCCCGCGTCGTTGAAGACTATCGGCAGGCCGCACAGAACGCCCACGACGCAGGATTTGACGCGGTAGAGATTCATGCCGCCAACGGCTATCTGATCGACCAGTTTCTGCGCGACACGTCCAATCACCGCACCGATGCCTATGGCGGATCGGTTGAAAACCGCTTGCGCCTTTTGGCGGAAGTGGTGGCCGCAGTCAGCGGTGTTCTGGGGGCAGGGCGCGTCGGCGTCCGTCTCAGCCCGTTTTCGAACGCGAACAACGTCGGCATCGACAGTGACACGGTCACCACATTCAGTGCGGCGATCGACGTGCTGAATGATGCAGGTGTTGCCTTCCTGCATATGGTCGAAGGCCAGACCGGCGGCCCGCGCGAATGGCCGGCAGGCGCACTCGAGGCGTTGCGCGCGCGCTTCAACGGCATCTACATGGCCAATAACGGCTATGACCGCGCGACCGCAGTTGCGGCTGTGGCGGATGGCAAAGCTGATCTTGTGGCATTCGGCATGCTTTACATCTCTAATCCCGACCTTGCCGAACGGCTTGCTGCTGATGCACCATTGAACGCGCTGCCGACGACCGGGCTTTATGGCGGCGGGCGCGAAGGCTATACTGATTATCCGGCACGCGCACAGGTTGCGGCCTGATGCAGTTGACGCGTCCTGCGCAACCGATTGTATGCGGGACGTGTCAGGTTTTCGCCATTCTGCACTTGCGGGAAGGTGGCCTTGCAGGCACCTTATGGACACAGACGATGTGCATGGTTGACACCCGGCGTCACCGCTACCAGATATAGTCATATACAGGGGAAGATCCACGGGTTGCCGATATGCGGGACCAGGACCTTCCTGCCAGAAAGGACATCAAATGACGGACACTTTGAACACCAGCTATCCGGTCCTGCCGTTGCGCGACATTGTCGTGTTTCCGCATATGATCGTGCCGCTGTTCGTGGGGCGCGAAAAATCCGTTCGCGCGCTGGAAGAGGTGATGCAGGACGATAAGCAGATTTTGCTGTCGTCCCAGATCGACCCGACGGTCGATGACCCGGCCACCGACGGCATCTACCGCATCGGTGTGCTGGCCAATGTGTTGCAGCTGCTGAAATTGCCCGACGGCACTGTCAAAGTGCTGGTCGAAGGGCGGGCGCGGGTCAAGATCACGGAATTCGTGTCAAACCCCAACTTCTTTGAAGCCTACGCCACCCCGTTGACCGAAACGATGGGCGATCAGCCTTCGGTTGACGCACTGGTGCGGTCGGTTGGCGAAGAATTCGAACGCTATGCCAAGATCAAGAAGAACATCCCCGAAGAAGCGCTGTCGGCGGTGTCGGACTCGCGCGAGCCTGCAAGACTGGCCGACCTTGTGTCCGGCCATCTGGGGATCGAGGTTGCGCAAAAGCAGGCGCTGCTGGAAACCCTGTCGGTCGCCGAACGGCTGGAACGGGTTTACGGCCATATGCAGGGCGAAATGTCCGTGTTGCAGGTGGAAAAAAAGATCAAGACCCGTGTCAAATCCCAGATGGAAAAGACGCAGCGCGAATATTACCTGAACGAACAGATGAAGGCGATCCAGCGCGAACTGGGCGATGGCGAGGAAGGCCAGAACGAAGTGGCCGAACTTGAGGCGCGCATCGCGAAGACCGCCCTGTCAAAGGATGCGCGCGAAAAGGCGGATGCAGAGCTGAAAAAGCTGAAATCCATGTCGCCGATGAGTGCCGAGGCGACCGTTGTGCGCAATTATCTGGATTGGCTGCTGGGCGTGCCATGGGGCGTGAAGTCGCGCATGAAAAAGGACCTTGGCCATGCGCAAAAGGTGCTGGATGCCGATCACTATGGCCTTGAAAAGGTCAAGGAACGTATCGTTGAATATCTGGCTGTGCAGGCCCGCAGCGCGAAACTGAAAGGCCCGATCCTGTGCCTTGTCGGCCCGCCCGGTGTGGGAAAAACCTCGCTTGGCCGTTCAGTTGCCAAGGCGACAGGGCGCGAATTCATCCGCATCAGCCTTGGCGGCGTGCGTGACGAGTCCGAAATCCGGGGCCACCGGCGCACCTATATCGGATCGATGCCCGGCAAGATCATTCAGGCGCTGAAAAAGGCGAAAACAACCAACCCGTTGATCCTGCTTGATGAAATCGACAAGATGGGCAACGATTTCCGGGGTGATCCGGCATCGGCGATGTTGGAAGTGCTGGATCCCGAACAGAATGCGACCTTCGTCGACCACTATCTTGAGGTGGAATACGACCTGTCCAACGTGATGTTCATCACCACGGCCAACAGCTATAACATGCCGTCGCCGCTGTTGGACCGGATGGAGATCATTCCCCTGTCCGGCTATACCGAGGACGAAAAGCGCGAAATCGCCAAGGGGCACCTGATCCCCAAGCAGATTACCAACCACGCGCTGAAAAAGGGCGAGTTCAAGATCACCGATGGCGCATTGCTGGAAATGATCCGCACCTACACGCGCGAGGCGGGTGTGCGGAACCTTGAACGCGAACTGGCCAAACTGGCGCGCAAGGCGGTGACCGAAATCGTCAAGGGCAAGACCAAGGTGGTCGAGGTGACAGAGGATAATCTGGAAGGTTTCCTAGGCGTCAAACGGCATCGCTATGGTCTGGCCGAACTGACCGATCAGGTTGGCGTCGTCACGGGCCTTGCGTGGACATCGGTGGGCGGCGAATTGCTGCAGATCGAGGCGCTGCGCCTGCCGGGCAAGGGCCGGATGAAAACGACCGGGAAGCTGGGCGATGTGATGAAGGAATCCATCGAGGCGGCGGCGTCCTATGTGCGGTCCATCGGGCCGCAAATCGGGGTCAAACCGCCAAAATTCGAAACGATGGATATTCACGTTCACGTGCCGGATGGGGCAACACCCAAGGACGGCCCGTCGGCGGGTCTGGCGATGGTGACATCCATCGTATCGGTGCTGACCCAGATCCCGGTGCGCCGCGATATCGCCATGACGGGCGAGGTGTCGTTGCGCGGCAATGCGATGCCGATCGGGGGACTGAAGGAAAAACTGCTCGCGGCGCTGCGTGGCGGCATCAAGACGGTGCTGATCCCGCAGGAAAACGAAAAGGACCTGACGGAAATTCCCGATAATGTGAAAGAGGGGCTGGAAATCATTCCCGTCACGCATGTCCGCGAGGTGCTGAAGCTGGCCCTTGTGCGTGAACCCGAACCCGTCGAATGGGACGAAGCCGCCGAAGAGGCCGCCGCAGCTGCCCGCAAGGCCGCAGCGGACGCCGCAGGCCACGGTCAGACCGCGCACTGACCCCCCAACACAGCGAAAGGCGCGCCGCAAGGTGCGCCTTTTATGTTTCTGTGGCATTGTTTCGCGCTTGGGGTTAATCTTCGCGAAAGCCCAAACCAGAAGGCCACCCGATGACAGACGCGACCATCACCAAGACAGCACCCGCCACCGCGAAAAAACCGCGCGTCGCAGCCACCGCACAACCGGCAGCCAAGGTCGTAAAGGCCCCGGCAAAGCCAGCGCCCAAGGTGGCGGCGAAACCCGTGACGGCAAAAGCGGCGGTTGCGCCGCTGGCCAAGACACCATCTGCGTCCGTGCCAAAAGTGGAACCTGTCGCATTGCAGATCGTGGCACCCGTTCCGGCCGCCGCCAAAGCAGCCCAGTTGAAGATGAAAGACCTGATCGAACGCGTGGTCAAAGCGTCGGGGGCCAAGAAAAAGGGCGTCAAGGAAATCGTCGAGGCGACCCTTGCCACTTTGGGCGATGCGCTCGCGAAAGGTGAGGCGATCAACCTGCCGGGTTTCGGTCGCGCGAAAGTCGCGCATGCCGAAGACAAGGCCGCTGGCAAGCCGATGACGATCAAGATGAAGTCGCAGTCTGCGGCCGACCCGAAAAAACCTGGCAAACTGCCCCTTGCAGTGCCGCAAGACTGACGCTAAACCCTCGCCACCGGGAGATTAGCTCAGTGGTAGAGCGCTTCGTTCACATCGAAGATGTCAGGGGTTCAAATCCCTTACGCGTGGAGGAAACGCCCTCGGTCGCCGGGCTGAGTCGTGCGTCGCGCAGCAGGAGAGCGGCGGTTTCGTCGATGAATTCGTGCTGCGAAGCATCGGCGTGC
>JANNKX010000215.1:0-2444 GCA_031396505.1 Rhodobacterales bacterium | reverse complement strand
GCGGGCAAGGTGCTGGCGGAATGGGTGACCGAAGGGGCCACGGAATGGGACATGTGGTCCTGCGATCCGCGCCGGTTCACCGGGTTTGAGGATCAAGATTACTGCGTCAAGAAGGGGATGGAGGTCTACGGGCACGAATACGCCATCCACTTCCCGCATCACGCATGGCCGGAAGGCCGCGACAAGAAGCTGTCAGCGGTGCATGACCGGACGCAGTCGCATGGCGCGCAGTATGGCGCGTACAACGGCTGGGAACGGGCGCTGTGGTACGCGCGCCCCGGTGATGATGTGGCCGAGGATGCGCAGCGCACATGGGATCGCAAGGGTCCTTGGTTCGGGGCGGTTGCGGCGGAATGTGCGGCGGTGCGCGATGCGGCGGGGATCCTTGATCTGCCGGGATTTTCGCGCTTTGTGATCGAAGGGCCGGGGGCGGCGGCATGGCTCGCGCGCCAGATTACGGGCAAGGTGCCGCACGTAGGGCGGCTTGGCCTTGCCTATTTCGCCGATGACAAGGGCCGGATCGTGACGGAAATGTCGGTCGCGCGGCTGGCGGAAGATCAGCTTTTGCTGATCACGGCGGCGACAGCGCAGGTGCATGACCGCGACTGGCTGACCCGGCATCTGGGTGCGGGGCTGACCTTGCGCGAAGAAACCGATGCATGGTCGACGCAGATTTTGACCGGGCCCGCGTCGCGGGATATTCTGGCGGCGGTCAGTGATGCGGATCTGGCAAAGGGCTGGCTGACGTTTCAGACAGCAGCGATTGCCGGGGCAGAGGTGTTCCTGATGCGGGTGTCATTTGCGGGCGAGCTGGGTTGGGAAATCCACAGCCGCACGGGCGATACAGCGGCGGTCTGGGATGCCGTGATGGCGGCGGGTGGGCCGATGGGCCTGCGCCCGTTCGGGATGTTCGCGCTGAATTCCCTGCGGATCGAAAAGGGGTATCGGGCGTGGAAGGGCGATCTTTCGACCGATTACACGTTGCTGCAAGGCGGGCTCGAGCGGTTTGTCGATTGGGCCAAGCCCGCCTTCCGTGGCAAGGCGGCGTTGGAGGCGGAAAAGCAACGCGGCGTGACCAAGCGGTTCTGCACCCTTGTGATTGACGCGGGCGATCAGGACCCGCCCTATATGTCGACGATCTGGCATCAGGGCCATGTGGTGGGTGAGTTGACAAGCGGCGATTACGGGCACCGGATCGAGAAGGTGGTGGGTCTGGGGATGCTGAAGGCGGCGGTGAATGTGCCGGGAACCGAGGTTGAGGTCGAGATTTTCGGGACGCGCTATCCGGCTGTGGTACAGGATGATGTGCCGCTGTGGGATGCAAGGAATGAGCGCATCCGCGCATAACAGGCGGCGGACCGGGGGTTTCACACCCCCGGACCCCCGTGGGATATTTTTGCAGAGAGGAAGACCGGAAGGTGGCTGAGGTTCCAAAACACGCGCGGGCGGTGGTGATTGGCGGGGGCGTGTCAGGCTGTTCGGTGGCCTATCATCTGGCCAAGATGGGCTGGACGGATGTCGTTCTGCTGGAACGCAAGCAGTTGACCTCTGGCACGACATGGCATGCCGCAGGCTTGATCGGGCAGTTGCGCGGATCGGCCAACATGACGCGGCTGGCGAAGTATTCGGCGGATTTGTATGTGAAGCTGGCGGCGGAAACCGGGGTGGAAACCGGGATGCGCCAGGTGGGCAGCATTTCTGTGGCGCTGACGGCGGCCCGACATGAGGAATTGCTGCGGCAAGCGACGGTGGCGCGAATTTTCGATGTCGAGGTGCATGAGATATCGCCCGCCGAGGCGCTGGCGAAGTATCCGCATCTGAACATTGACGGCGTGGTGGGGGCGGTGGCCTTGCCGCTGGACGGGCAGTGTGACCCTGCGAATATTGCGATGGCCCTTGCCAAGGGCGCGCGGATGCGGGGGGCGCAGATATTCGAGCATACCAAGGTGGTTGGCGTCACGAAGGCGGATGGGCGGGTGACAGGGGTAGACTACATCGGTGCTGATGGTGCACCGGGCCATATTGCCTGCGATGTTGTGGTCAATTGCGGCGGGATGTGGGGGCGCGATCTGGCGGAGGCCAGTGGTGTGACCTTGCCGCTGCATGCGTGTGAACACTTCTATCTGATCACCGAACCGATCGCGGGCCTTGGGCATTTGCCAGTGCTGCGGGTGCCGGATGAATGCGCCTATTACAAATCGGACGCCGGCAAGATGATGGTCGGCGCGTTCGAGCCGAAGGCCAAGCCTTGGGGGATGAACGGCATCCGCGAGGATTTCTGTTTCGACACGCTGCCGGAGGATTGGGATCATTTCCAGCCCATTCTGGAACATGCGATGAACCGCCTGCCGTTGTTTCAGACGGCGGGAATCCATACGTTTTTCAACGGGCCGGAGAGTTTTACGCCGGATGACCGCTATTATCTGGGCGAGGCACCGGAACTG
>JANNKX010000185.1:0-7674 GCA_031396505.1 Rhodobacterales bacterium | reverse complement strand
CAAGATCATCGGGCATCCATCTCGCGACAGAATTCCTACCTGGCCAGATATGCAAACAGTCAAACGCCGATCGCGCCCAAACCGCCCACATATCCCTTCATTCATTCAATTTTCAAAGAGCAGGGACGCAAAACAACAAACCCGCCGATACTATCGGCGCGACCTGCAACCTTACATCCAGTTATTCCCCGCGGTGCTCGCCACCGCCCGACCGAACCCCGGTTCCACGTTTCCGCTTCGCCATCGTCTCGGTGAACGGTTATCTACGGCCACAAATTTGCACCCGCAAGAGGAAAAGTGACGCTCTTTGCGATTTTCTGAGGATAACTTCGCATCACTGTCACGAACGCCTGTAAACATTGACATTTTGCTGTGCAGCGACACCCCCGCGGCTCGACGGTCGCCGCCTAGACCCCTGCCTGATGCGTAATCTGCCCCCCGCACAGTGTCAGGGCGATTCCCATCGCCCCGATATCCGCCGGATCCACCGCCTCGATATTCCCGTCGATCATCACCACATCCGCAGCCATCCCCGCCACAAGGCGCCCCGTCAGCCCCTCCCGATGCGCAGCCCAGGCCCCGCCCGCCGTGTAGGCGTGCAGCACGGCCATCAGCCCCACCCGTTCATCCGCCGCCCCGTCAAAGGGCACCCGCGTCAGCGCTGCCTGTATCCCGCGCAGCACCGATACATCCGTCACCGGCCAATCGCTCGCAAACGCCAACGGTGCCCCGTGATCGGCCAGCGTCCGCCACAGATACGCATCGGGCCACCGGTCCCGCGCAATCACCGCCTCCATCCCTGCCGCGGGGAAATCCATCACCCCCGGCGCATGTGGCGGCTGCAGGCTCGCCGTGATCCCCAGCGCCCCCAGACGCGGCACATCCGCCCTGTCAATCAGTTCGATATGTTCGATCCGATGGCGCGCGTCGCGCAGGCCATTGCGCAGACCTGCCGCCTCGTACCCGTCAATGGTCACCCGCACCGCCCCATCGCCAATCGCATGCACCGCGATCTGCAAGCCCCGCGCGTCAATCGCCGTGCAAAGATCCTTGAACCGCGCGGCCTCGAACAATGGCGCGCCCCGGTGCCCCGGCTGCCCCGGATAATCACGCAGCATGAACCCCGTCCGGCTGTCCACCACGCCGTCCATGAACATCTTCACAAACCCTGACGACAGCCATTCGTCATCATAGTCCCGCGTCATCGCCGCTGCGCGGTCCAGTTCCGACACATCCATATGCGGCTTGAAATGAAACGGCACCTTGACCCGTGCTGTCAGCCGCCCCTCCGCCCGCATCTCATCCAGCAACACCAACGTGTACCGGTTGCCATCCATGTTCACCATCGATGTGATGCCATGTGCCGCGCAATGCGCCAGCCCCGCCGCGATCCTGTCCTTGTCGCGTGCCCGCTGCTCAGGCGACGGCCACGGGTCCGGCTCCCCCCCCGTCGCGATCCCCAACTGTAAATGCGCCTCGCCACCAAGGGCCAGCACCGCGCCGAACGCCTCGAACTCGCGCAACTCGCCACTGGCCATCCCATCCGGCCCCATCACCACCGCATGCCCATGTGGCATCACTGCCCCGTGCAACAGCCCCGCCGCCTGCAACGCCGCCGTATTCGCCCAGACCGTGTGATGGTCCGGCGCCATCATCGCCATCGGTCGGTCCGCGATCACCCGGTCCAGATCCTGCCGCGTCACCGGTGCCCCCAAAATATCGTAACCCGCCCCCTGCGCCATCAACAGCGCCGCATCCGGATGCCGTTGCGCATAGCCTTGGAATGCCGCCTGCAGCGCATCGAACCCTTCCAGCCCCCCGATCTGCAACTGCGAAAGCTCCGCCCCCCCCAGCACCAGATGCAGATGGCTTTCCACAAATCCCGGCAGCACCGTCCGCCCCCCCGCATCAATCACCCGCCCGGCTGCCAGCCCCGCCACCTCTGGCCCGCCCACTGCCACGATCCGCCCGCTCGCTATTGCCACCGCCTCGGCCCGCGGCATCGCCGCATCCATCGTCAGAACCCGCGCATTGATGATCACCAGATCAATCGCCGTCATTGTCCGTCTCCAAATATCCCCGGTGGTAAGCCGCCCCTTCGCGGCGCGGGGGCAGGCCCCCTACCCTTTCACCAAACCCGCCATCGCACAAACCGGCCACCGCACCCGCACACTGCCGCGAAAAACCACGCCACCTCACCAACTTCCTCTCTGCAACAAATATCCCGGGGGTGAGCCGCCCCTTGGCGGCAAGGGGGCTGGCCCCCTACCCTTTCACCAGACCCGCCATCACGCACAGCATCTCGAACATCAACGACACCCCCAGAAACGCGGTCCCCCCCGATGCGTCAAACGGCGGCGACACTTCCACCAGATCCGCCCCCACGATATTCACCCCCGCAAGGCCCTGCGCCACCTGCAGCGCCTGCCAGCTTGTCGGCCCCCCCACCTCCGGTGTCCCTGTTCCCGGCGCGAATGTCGGATCGACGAAATCGATGTCATAGGTCACATAGGTCGCCCCTGCCCCGACGATCTCGCGTGCCTCCGCCATCACATCCGCCGCACCGCGCACATGAAACGCCTGTATCGGAATGATCGTGACCCCGTGGGCCGCCGCGAAATCCCAATCCTCGCGCCCGTAAGCCGTGCCCCTGATCCCGATAATCACGTATCGCTTCGGGTCCACCAGCCCTTCTTCCACCGCACGCCGGAACGGCGTGCCATGGGTATAGCGCCCGGTGCCGAAATAGACGTCATTCAGGTCCGTATGGCTGTCGAACTGGATCAACCCCAGCGGCCTGTCCCGGCCCAGCGCCCGCAGAATGGGCAAGGTACACAGATGGTCCCCCCCGCCCGTCAGCGGCAGTATGCCCGCGCGGCGCACAGCGGTATAAAACGCCTCCATCCGCGCCATGCTGTCCATCAGATCGCCCGGATTTGGGGCGACATCCCCCAGATCGGCGCAAGCCGCCGCCGCAAACGGCCGCACCCCCGTGATCCCGTTCTCCGCCCGGATCATCGTGGATGCATCGCGCAACTGCCGCGGCCCGTGCCGCGCCCCCGCCCGGTTCGTCGTCCCGCCATCCCAGGGCGCGCCGATCAACCCGATCTGCACCTCTGCCAATCGCGGATGGTCAAGCGGCACATGCGGCAACCGCATGAACGTCGGGATCCCGGCAAACCGCGGCAGATCAAGGCCTGATACTGGCTGAAAGAAGTCATCCACCACGCGCCGTACCCCCGCCCCACGATTCCCACCCGCCTCACCCTGCCCCGCCGCCACCGCGATCACAACACCCGTCGGTCGGGGCCTGCCCCGACGCCTCCGCCCGCCCCCGGACTGTGCATCCCTTGGCCATCCGGCACCTTCCTCCCCCCCGTGGGTAAAGGTCGGGGTGGGGGGGCCAGCGCCTGACGCGCAAAAGGCCCCCCTGCGGGAAAACCGCCAACGCCCCCACACACCCCTTGACCCGTGCCCCTTGCATCGCGTCTAACCACCCTCGGTGCAGCAAAAGCACCCGCATGGAGAGACTGATGTTCAACAAGACCGACGCCACCGCCGCCCCGGAACGCCCCGATCGTGGCACACCCAGCGGCAAAACCTCGGTTTTGGGCTCCGATCTCAAGATCACGGGCGAAATCACCTCTGCCGGCAATATCGAAGTGCAGGGCGACGTGGATGGCACCATCACCGCACGCGGCCTTGTCGTCGGCCCCGATGGCAAGGTGACCGGTATCGTCACCGCCGACACGGTCGAAGTGAAGGGTCGCCTTGATGGCAAGGTCACCTCCAAGACATTCTCGCTTCGCGCCACCGCCGTGGTTGCCGCCGATGTCACCTATACCAGCATCGTCATCGAAAACGGCGCGCAGATCGAAGGCCGGTTCATCAAGGCCAAGGTCTGATCACGCAAGGTTAACAAAGCGTTAAAACGACCTCGTTTTGAAAAGCCAACCGCCTGAAACACAACAGAATAGTCAAAAATTGACAGCCGTCAATTTTACCGCTTCGGCGGGATCGAAAAAGTAAGGCTCGCCCGCGCCACCGGCTCCGCCTGCCCGTCCGACACGATCATCACATCCCCCACCGCCAGCACCCGGCCCAGCTTCAACACCCGCGCTGTGCCAATCAGATCGCACCCTGCCGCAGGCTTGCGCATGAAATCAATGCTGGCGTTCGTCGTGACCGTCAGTGCCGCAGGCCCGATCCGCGACAGGATCGCCAGATACAGCGCCACATCCGCCAGCGCGAAAATCGTCGGCCCCGACACCGTGCCACCGGGCCGCAGATGCCGTGCCGCCACCCGCAACCGCAGGTCGATCCCCGTCGCATCCGCGCGCTCGACCACAAAATCATCTACCACCTCGGCAAAGTCCCGCGCCAGAAACGCGTTCAGCGCCGCCCCGTCCATCACCAGCATCACCACTTCCCTCATGCCCCGCATGGCCTTACAGTTTCCCGGATCGGGGGAAATGACAAGATGACCGAACCACTGCTTCTGCGCGTCGATACCGGGGCCGTCGCCCGGCTGACGTTGAACGCACCTGCCAGCCTGAATGCCCTGTCCGATGCCATGCTGGCCGCCTTGCAGGCCGAACTCGACCGGATTGCCGCCGATCCCGCCATCCGCGTGGTCATTCTTGCGGGGACGGGAAAGGCGTTCTGCGCGGGCCACGACCTGCGCGAAATGCAAGCCGCGCGCATGGCGCCCGATAAGGGCGCCGCTGCCTTTGCCGATCTTTTCGCCCGCTGTGGCGCGCTGATGCAGACCATCACCGCTCTGCCCCAGCCGGTGATCGCTCAGGTCCACGGCATCGCCACGGCGGCGGGCTGCCAGCTGGTTGCGACCTGTGATCTGGCCGTGGCCGCCACCGGAACCCGGTTCGGCGTGAACGGCGTGAACATCGGCCTGTTCTGTTCCACTCCGATGGTCGCCCTGACCCGTAACATCCCGGCAAAACACGCGTTTGAAATGCTGACCACGGGTGCCTTCATCGACGCGTACCGCGCCGCCGAACTTGGCCTGATCAATCGTGTCGTCCCCCCGGAGGCGTTGGCCAGCGCAACAGATGCCCTTGCCCAAACCATCGCCGCCAAACTGGGGTCCGTGGTGAAAATCGGCAAACGCGCGTTTTATGCGCAGGCGCATATGACAGTCGCCGATGCCTATGCCCACACCGGCGCGGTCATGGTCGAAAACATGGCTTTGCGTGACACCGATGAAGGCATCAATGCCTTTCTCGACAAGCGCAGCCCCGACTGGAACCAGACCTAAATCCCGTAAATCCCGCGGAACTTCGCATCCAGATAATCCAGCAGCGGTCCTTCCGTCGGCGCAAAGCCACAGGCGCGCTCGACCACGTCGCGCGGCGGATAAAGGCCCCCGTGCGTCTGCAGATTTGCCCGCAGCCAGCCAGTGGCCGCCGCCGTATCGCCTTGTGCCAGCTGCGCATCCAGATCGGGCACCGCCGCGCGCAAGGCCTGATGCAGGCAGCCCGCATAGACATTGCCCAGCGTGTAGGTCGGGAAATACCCGAACAGTCCCACCGACCAATGCACATCCTGCAACATCCCGTTTGACGGCTTGTCCACCACCACCCCGAAATCGGCAGCGAAACGGTCGTTCCACGCCGCCTCAAGATCCGTCACCGCCAGATCGCCCCGGATCAGTGCCGTCTCCAGATCAAAGCGCATCATGATATGCAGGTTGTAATGCACCTCGTCTGCCTCGGTGCGGATATAGCCTGACTGCACCCGGTTCACCGTGCCAAAGAAATCGTCCGGTAGGGTGCCAAAATCCCCGAATGTCGCCACCATCTTGCCATGCAACCACCCGGTAAACGCCCGGCTGCGGCCAAGCTGGTTCTCATAGATGCGGCTTTGGCTTTCATGCACCCCCATCGACACGCCCGTGCCCAGCGGTGTCAGCGCATAGGCCGCATCGATCCCCTGTTCATAGCAGGCATGCCCTACCTCGTGGATCGTCGAATAGAAACAGTTGAACGGATCACGCTCCACCACGCGCGAGGTGATACGCACATCCGACCCCGAGCCTGAGCTGAACGGATGCACCGCAAGGTCAAGCCGCCCCCGGTTCCAGTCATAGCCGAATGCGCTGGCCAGGTCGCGCGACAGCGCGCGTTGACCCGGCGCATTGAATTCACCGGCCAACGCGACGGGTTGTTTTCCCGCACCCAGAACCGCCGCGCGCAATGCGACCAGACGCGGGCGCATCCGGTCGAACATGGCACCAATGCTGGCCGCCGTCGCCCCCGGTTCATAGTCATCAATCAGCGCATCATACAGATCGCCGCCCTGTGCCAAGGCCGCCGCCTCTTCGCGCCGCAGCGCGATCACGTGCGCCAGCATCGGCAGGAAGGCCGCCACGTCGTCGCGCGCCCGCGCATCCGCCCAGATGCCCTGCGCCATGCTGGTGACGCGCGCGATGTCCTTTGCCAGTGCGGCCGGCACTTTGGTTGCCCGGTCAAAACTGCGCCGGATATGGCGCAACTGTGCCGCCGCCACCGGGCCGTCCGCCACTGCCGCCGCCAGCCACGCGCCCACGCGCGGATCGGTGCGCCGCGCATGCAGCACTCCCTCCAGCGCCGACATTTCCTCAGCCCGCTGTTCGGCGGCCCCGCGCGGCATCATGGTTTCCTGATCCCAGCCAAGCCGCCCCGCCACCTGCGCCAGCGCCTCAGTCTCGCGCTGATACGCCATCAGATCGGTGTAGGCCGTCATGCCGTTCCCTTTCGGATCGATCCTGCCACCGGGTATTGCGCCAGGTGCCGCGCGCGGATGATCAGCACCCATAGCGCCACCGCGCCGATTTGATGCGTCAGCGCGATATGCACTTGCGCCAGATGCAGCACCGTCACGATACCCAGCACCATCTGCACCACCAGCATTGCCATAACCGCGTGCGCAGCCATCCGCGTGCTGGCGTGCACGGATCTACGCCCGCGCAGCCAGACCACCACGCCAAACACAAACAGCAAATACCCGGACATCCGGTGCATGAACTGCACCAGCCCTGCGTTTTCGTAAAAGGCCGTCCATGGAGGCTGCCCCGGCACATAAAACGCATCCGCCGGAAAAAACGTATCGCCCATCAACGGCCATGTCGGAAAATACCGCCCGGCATCAATCCCCGCGACCAACGCACCCAGCACGATCTGCAAAAAGGCAAAATGCATCAGCCCCGTCGTCAGCCCGAACAATTTGCCCTCGCGCACCCTGCGGGCCTGCAACAGATCACCTTCGCTGCGCCCCAGAAGAAAGACATACCATGCGATAAAGCCAAGGATGATGAACGCCAGCCCCAGATGCGTGGCCAGCTTGTAAGACACCACATCCACCCGCGCACCAACCAGCCCCGATTGCACCATCCACCAGCCGATGGCCCCCTGCGTGCCGCCCAGCGCGCCAAGCAACAAAAGCCGCCCCGTCCAGCCCGCAGGGATTTTGCCACGCAGCCAGAACCACGCAAACCCGGCAGCCCAGACCAACCCGATCACCCGGCCCAGCACCCGGTGCCCCCATTCCCAATAGTAAATGGTCTTGAACGCCTCCAGCGTCATCGCGCTGTTTTGCAACTGGAACTCCGGGATCGCCTGATACTTTGCGAATTCTGCCGCCCAGTCCGCCGCAGTCAGTGGCGGCAAAACGCCCGTC
>JANNKX010000184.1:0-2273 GCA_031396505.1 Rhodobacterales bacterium | reverse complement strand
ACCGGGATTGCCGGTGCCGATTACAACTCTGCCGACCTTGCACTGCGGTTTGGTGGTCAGGCGGGGCTGGTTTGGTTAGAGCAGACCGAAACAGGCTATGAGGCACAGTATGGCCTTTGCTGGCCATTCATCGACAGCGATCCGGAAAGTGTCGGAGCCGTATTGGATTGTCTGGCCGGTCGCAACTGCCCGAAGCCGGGTTGATCCGGCAGGTATGAGCGCCGAAGCGATCATCGCGGCCCTTGATCTGTCCCCCCACCCCGAAGGGGGCTGGTATCGCCAGACCTGGGTCGCGGATGGGCCGGGGCGGCCTGTGGGGACGGCGATCTATTTTATGTTGAGGGCGGGCGAGCGCAGCCACTGGCACCGGGTGGATGCGGTGGAGATCTGGCATTTCCATGCCGGGTCACCGTTGGTCCTTTCGCTGTCGGAAACGGATGCGGGGCCTGCGGTGGAGGTGGTGTTGGGGCCGGATATCCTTGGCGGGCAATCACCGCAAGGGATTGTGCCGAAGGACTGGTGGCAGGCGGCGCGCACGACAGGGGAGTGGAGCCTTGTCGGCTGCACGGTCAGCCCCGGTTTCCGGTTTGACGGGTTCACCCTCGCCCCGCAGGGGTTTGATATTCCGGGTGCCGGGTGATGGATCACAAGGCGTTTGTGGCAGGACTTGCGCCGGGGGTGAAGGCGGCGCTGACTGCGCGGTCGGATCGTGCGGGCTTGGTGCATCTGGCGGGGCATCTGGGGGCGATAGCCTTGTGCGGCGGGCTGATTGCCGCGGGCCTGCCGGGGTGGTGGCTGCTGTTGCCGGTGCAGGGGATGCTGGTGATCTTTTTGTTCACGCTGGAGCATGAGGCGACGCACAAGACGCCGTTTGCGTCCGAGGTCGTGAATGAATGGGTGGGGCGGGCCTGCGGGTTTCTGATCCTGCTGCCGTTTGGATGGTTCCGCTACTTTCATTTGGCGCATCACCGCTGGACCAATATCGCGGGGCGCGATCCGGAATTGCGCAGCCCGAAGCCCCAGACACGCAGGGCGTGGGTCTGGCATGTGTCGGGTGTGCCTTATTGGACCTCGCAAATGCGTCTGATGGGTGGGCTGGTGATGGGGCGGGTGGCGGGGGCGTATCTGCCAGCAGGTGCCCTGCCCCGGATTGTGACCGAGGCGCGGGTGATGGCTGTGGGTTATGGGCTGGTGGCGGCGTCTTTGTTTGCTACACCGGTGCTGTGGTGGGTCTGGCTGTTGCCCGTGCTGCTGGGCCAGCCATTCTTGCGCCTGTATCTGCTGGCAGAACATGGCGACTGTCCGCAGGTGGCCAACATGTTCGAGAACACGCGCACGACGTTTACGACCGCCGTGATGCGGTTTCTGGCGTGGAACATGCCGTATCACGTTGAACACCACGTCTATCCGGCGGTGCCGTTTCACAAGCTGCCAGTATTGCACGGGTTGATACGGGATGAGTTGCGGGTAACGGCGGAGGGGTATGCGGCGTTTACGCGGGCGTATTTGGCGAGGAGGACCGGATGACACTGCGGTCCGTGATTTTTGATGCGACGTGGGTGCTGCTTTTCTTTGGGTTTTTTGCACTTGTGGGATGGCGTTACTTCACCGTCCCACCCGAGACCATCCTGCCGCAAAGGGGTGAAGTGATAGGTGGCGGTGCGGTTTTCCGGGAAGCCCGATCGGGTACGTGGACCGTTATACGATTTGATGACGCACGCGAAGGCAGACTTGATGGCTATCACGCGTTAACAATCGGGCAACTTGTGTGCGTGCGGGGTGCGTCGCGCCGTGGCAGTTCGGTTATTGAGTTGCGGCTTTTGCCGGAAACAGACTGCGACTTCGCGGACGGACGTCAACCCTGATGGTGCAGGCAGAATGAGCATTTGGGCAAATGCGCAATTGTGACGGGCACAAGTTTGCGTTGGTGATCGGGCGCGGGCCGCGCTAATCCGGCAGAATGGAAAATCCGGACAACACAGACAGCGCGCGGGGCTTTGGCTTTGCGTTGACGGCCTACGTTCTGTGGGGATTTCTGCCGATTTACATGAAGGCGATGGCGCAGATCGGGCCTGCGGAGGTGATTGCGCACCGGGTGATCTGGTCGGTGCCGATTGCGGGGGCGGTGCTGTGGTGGTTGGGGCGGACGCAGGATCTGCGCGTGGCGCTGCGCAGCGCGCGGATGATCGGGATGGGGGCGCTGACGGCGGCGCTGATTTCGGTGAACTGGGGGATTTACGTCTGGGCCATCGGGGCGGGGCATGCGCTGGATG
>JANNKX010000173.1:0-4842 GCA_031396505.1 Rhodobacterales bacterium | reverse complement strand
GCGGGAAATGCGTGACGCGAGCCCATCATGTCACCCGCTGCACCGAGCGACCGAACGCTGTCTGCCCATACCGTTCCGGTCATACCGCAGAACCTTTGCCCGCACCCATCATCTTCCCCCGCATATCGTCATCCACCAGCCCCGCCACCTGCGGATGGATGCGAAGATCACCTTCCTGCACCACCTGCCGGAAGTTCGCGATCACCTGCCCTGTCGTCTTGCGGTCCGGGGCGATCACGTCCAGCAGCCAATTGACGGACCCGCTCTGGCAGTCCTCCGGCTTCAACCGGACCCTGAAGGTGCCGGTCTTGATCTGCTCGCGGATGCGTCGGTCCACCTCGTCCGACACGCTCGCCCAGATCGCAAAGCCTGCGATATCGACCAAAGCGGTGCGATCGGTGCCCTTGGGGTGCGCAATCGCGATCCGGTCGCTGCTCAGCGGCTCCAGAACCAAGGGCTGCAGGTCGGCATCCGTTTGGTGGCGATAGCGTGGCAGCGCCATCATGGCCATCGCGGTGTCGTGGGCGCGCGCCTGCGTGTTCATGCGGCGCGGGTTCGACCGGGGATGCTGGGTGCCATGATGATCTTTCTGAGAATAACTCTTTGGAGCGTAGGTTGCGGGACGCCTTGTGGCAATGGGGGCGCATGGCCCCGTCCGGAGAGCAGAGGTGTGGTGGTGTTACGTCCGGGGTGTGCCCATGCAGATGAAACAGGTTCAATCCGGGCAGGTGCGGGCCCATGCAAACGTGTCGCGGTTCCAGCAATAGCCGCGCGCGCCCATCTGGTCATACAGGTTGTCAAACAGTGTCATGCCCCGCGCCGGATCGCAGGTCAGCGTGGAGACAAGACTGCCGTTCTTCAGGATCGACACGCCATTTTCCGTGCTGGCACTTTCGTCCAGCCGGTCGAAGGACGAGAACACCTCATAGGTATACTCGGCATTGGTGAAAGTGATGCTTTCCCACATCGACCGCCCGATGCCGTTCCACGGCGTGTAGGTGCCATTGGTCAGCGGTTCGCGCAAGGCAAGGTCGGGCGCACGCCCGATGGGGCCGTAAGCATAGGTCAGATCATCGCCGTTCAGGCAGACCTCAAGCTGATGGGTACCCTTGACGGTGCAGGACACCAGCGTCGTGCCATCGCAAGCGGCGAAGGCCGGAAGGGGGCACAGCAGGGCAAGGATCAGGATGCGCATAGAAGACCTTTCCGGGAACTGCGGACATCAGGCGTTTGATGCAATCACCATAGCAGGCCTTGGCGGTATGGCACAATTCAGGCTAGGATTCCGCCCATAGTGTGGAAAGGTAGGATCATGGGCATTCTCTTGCGGTGGCTGGGGGCATTCATGCTGCTGGCGGCGACGTTCAACCCGACGCCGTGGAACTATGTGACATGGGTGCAGGATGCATGGGCAACGCAGATGCCGCTGGCGATTTTTCTGGGGCTGCTGCTGGGCGTGGGGTTCATGATTTACGGGGTGGCGACGCTGCGGTCCATCGGGCCGTTCGGCGTGCTGTTGATTGCGGCGATCTTTGGCGCGGGGCTGTGGGTGCTGATTGACTGGGGAGTGCTGTCACTGGGCAACCGCGATCTGAATGTGTGGCTGGGGTTGCTGGCCCTGTCGGTCATTCTGGGCTTTGGCCTGTCATGGAGCATTCTGCGCCAGCGTTTGTCGGGGCAATCATCGGTGGACGAGATCGAGGGATGATCCTGTACATCACGATTGGGACCAATGATCTGGCGCGCGCGGCGCGGTTTTATGACGCGGTGATGGCGGCAATCGGGCTGGTGCGCGGGGCGACCGAGGCGGATGAGGTCGGCTATCAGGTGCCGGGCGATACGCGCTGCAGGCTGTGGATGACGCGGCCCTATGACGGGGCGGCGGCGACGGCGGGCAACGGGTCGATGCCCGCGTTTGTGGCGGCAAGCCGGGACGCGGTGGATGCTTTTCACAAGGCGGCACTGGCGCAGGGCGGCACGGATGAGGGCGCGCCGGGGCTGCGGCCATATGGGCCATCGTTTTATGCGGCCTATGTGCGCGATCCGGATGGCAACAAACTGTCGGCGGTGTGTGAGGGGTGACCGATCGTCTGCGACATGTTTGTTGCCAAGAGATGGGGTCGCGTGTCAACCTACGGCACCCGAAGCCGTATCGGCAACGGTTCAATGATGGGAGTGCCGTCATGCCAATCACCCTGACCCAAGCACAGTCCAAGGCAGATGCCTATACTGCCGCGTGGAATTCCGGAGTGCCGGATGCGGTGGCCGCGCACTATGCAGCGGATGGCCATATCGTCATCAATGGCGGCATACCGTGGCGAGATCGGGCCGGCATCGCGCAGATGGCTGCGGGCTTTTACGCGGACGTGCCCGACCTTGCGCTGGTCTGCGACGGCGTTCGTGTGGCGGGCGATCACATGGTGTATCTGTGGACCTTTACCGGCCATCATGCGGAAATGCACAATCCGCTGACCATTGCGGGCTGGGAGGAATGGGATCTGGACGCGGATCACAGGGTTACGGCATCGCGCGGATGCTACGACGGCGCGGACTATGCCCGGCAAATTGCAGGCAAGTGATAAGCTTTGACTTGCGGCCCTGCCCGCTTGCCCCTAGATAGGCGCATCATTTGCCTGAAAGTGCGCCATGGAAAACGTCGTTCTGTCCATTCACCTGATTATCGCCCTGCTGCTGGTCGGCGTTGTGCTGTTGCAGCGCAGCGAGGGCGGCGGTCTGGGCATGGGCGGCGGCGGTGGCGGTGGTGTGATGACAGGACGCGGGGCCGCATCGGCCCTGACGCGATTGACATGGATTTTGACGATCGCCTTTATTTGCACGTCGATCACGCTGACGATTTTGGCGGCGGCGGGCAGTGCGGGGTCTTCGGTGACCGATCAGTTCGGCGGTCGGGCTGCCGATGAAGAGGCGCCGCTGACGGCCCCGCTGGACGGCGATCTGTTGCCACCCGGCCCGACCGATGCACCAGCCGAGGCGCCGATCCCCGTCGAGTAAGCCTACCTGTTGCGGCCATGCATGGCACGGCGACTGCATCTTGCGGTCGCCTTGCGGATTGCGCCGGGAACGTCTACTGATCAAACCCCGTGAGTATGCGATTCTGTCGACAGGAATTGCTGATGTTTTGACCCGCGGGAGGCCCCATGGCACGCTATATCTTTATCACGGGCGGCGTGGTGTCATCGCTTGGCAAGGGGCTGGCGAGTGCGGCCTTGGGGGCCCTGCTGCAGGCCCGCGGCTATACCGTGCGCCTTCGCAAGCTCGACCCCTATCTGAACGTCGATCCGGGCACGATGAGCCCGTTTGAACACGGCGAAGTGTTCGTGACCGATGATGGCGCGGAAACCGATCTGGACCTTGGGCATTACGAACGGTTCACCGGGGTTTCGGCGCGGCAGACGGATAGCGTGTCATCGGGGCGAATTTATTCGACGGTGTTGGAAAAGGAACGCCGGGGCGATTATCTGGGCAAGACGATACAGGTAATTCCGCATGTGACCAATGAGATCAAGGACTTCCTGAAAATCGGCGCGGATGAGGTCGATTTCATGCTGTGCGAGATCGGCGGCACGGTGGGCGATATCGAAGGCCTGCCGTTCTTTGAGGCGATCCGCCAGTTCGGGCAGGACCGCCCGCGCGGGCAATGCATTTTCATGCATCTGACGTTGTTGCCTTACCTGGCGGCGTCGGGCGAGTTGAAGACGAAACCAACGCAGCATTCGGTCAAGGAATTGCGGTCGATCGGGCTGCAACCCGATGTGCTGGTGTGCCGGTCGGAGCATCCGATCCCGGAAAAGGAGCTGGCCAAGATCGCGCTGTTTTGCAACGTGCGGCAGGATGCGGTGATCCCGGCCTATGACCTGAAATCGATCTATGATGCGCCGCTGGCCTATCACCGGGCGGGTCTGGATCAGGCGGTGCTGGATGCGTTTGGCATTTCGCCTGCGCCCAAGCCGAACCTTGCGCGGTGGGAAGATGTAATGGACCGGCTGCTGAATGCCGAGGGCCAGGTACGCGTGGCGGTGGTGGGCAAATATACGCAGCTTGAGGATGCGTATAAGTCGATTGCCGAGGCGTTGACGCATGGCGGCATGGCGAACCGGACGCGGGTGCGCGCGGAATGGATCGATGCGGAGATCTTTGAACGTGAGGATCCGGCACCCTATCTGGAAGGGTTCGATGCCATTCTGGTCCCCGGCGGGTTTGGCGAACGCGGCACCGAAGGCAAGATCAAGGCGGCGCAGTTTGCCCGCGAAAAGGGCGTGCCGTACCTGGGGATTTGCCTTGGCATGCAGATGGCGGTGATCGAGGCATCGCGGAACCTTGCCGGGGTGACCGATGCGGGGTCCGAAGAGTTTGATCATGAGGCGGGGGGCAAACGGTTCACGCCGGTGGTGTATCACCTGAAGGAATGGGTGCAGGGCAACCACGTCGTCGCGCGCAAGGTCGGGGACGACAAGGGCGGGACGATGCGGCTGGGGGCATATACGGCGCATTTGGCGCCGGGGTCCAAGGTGGCGGGGGTCTATGGCAGCACGGTGATCGAAGAGCGGCACCGGCACCGGTATGAGGTGGACGTGAAATACCGCGACCGGCTGGAGGCCTGCGGGTTGATATTCAGTGGGATGTCGCCGGATGGAAAATTGCCGGAAATCGTGGAGGTAAAGGATCACCCGTGGTTTATCGGGGTGCAGTTTCACCCGGAGTTGAAAAGCAAGCCCTTCGCGCCGCAGGCGGTGTTTGAGGATTTCATCCGGGCGGCGGTGGAGGGGGAGAGGGTGGTGTGAGGTGTCAGACTTAGGTAGAGAGCGAGGGGTAAGTCCACTC
>JANNKX010000021.1:0-2554 GCA_031396505.1 Rhodobacterales bacterium | reverse complement strand
CGCGCCGACCTTTGCGGAACAGGCAACGTCGTCGCAGATCCTTGTGACCGGGATCAAGGTGATCGACCTGCTGGCACCCTATTCCAAGGGCGGCAAGATCGGGTTGTTCGGTGGTGCCGGTGTGGGCAAGACGGTTCTGATCATGGAACTGATCAACAACATCGCGAAGGTGCACTCGGGCTATTCCGTGTTCGCGGGCGTCGGTGAACGCACACGTGAAGGCAACGATCTGTATCACGAGATGATGGAATCCGGCGTTATCAAGATTGATAACCTGACCGAATCCAAAGTGGCGCTTGTGTACGGCCAGATGAACGAACCGCCGGGTGCGCGGATGCGTGTGGCGCTGACGGGTCTGACGCTGGCCGAACAGTTCCGCGACCAGTCGGGCACGGACGTGTTGTTCTTTGTGGACAATATCTTCCGCTTTACCCAAGCCGGTTCAGAAGTGTCGGCACTGCTGGGGCGTATCCCGTCTGCCGTGGGCTACCAGCCGACGCTGGCCACCGATATGGGCGCGCTGCAGGAACGGATCACATCGACCAAGGCCGGTTCGATCACATCCGTGCAGGCAATTTATGTGCCCGCCGATGACTTGACCGACCCCGCACCTGCAACATCGTTCGCGCACCTTGACGCCACGACGAACCTGAGCCGTGCGATTTCGGAGCTTGGCATCTATCCGGCGGTTGACCCGCTGGACAGCACCAGCCGTCTGATGGACCCGACGATTGTGGGGCAGGAACATTACGACGTGGCGCGTTCGGTGCAGGGTATTTTGCAGCGTTACAAATCGCTGCAGGACATCATCGCCATTCTGGGCATGGATGAACTTTCCGAAGACGACAAGCTGACGGTGGCCCGCGCGCGGAAAATTCAGCGTTTCCTGTCGCAGCCGTTTGATGTGGCGAAGGTGTTCACGGGATCGGACGGCGTGCAGGTTCCGTTGGAAAAGACCATCGCGTCGTTCAAGGCCGTGGTCGCAGGCGAATATGATCATCTGCCCGAAGCGGCGTTCTACATGGTCGGTGACATCGACGAAGTGAAGGCCAAGGCCCAGCGTCTGGCTGCGGCTGCGGCGTAAAACCAAAGGGGGGTGTTCGACATGGCCGCGTCCACGTCCGGCACCCCCAACCCCAATGCCGTGCCGTTCGCGCACCCATCTGAGTTTACGCGCCAAGGCCACCGCGAAGCGTGGCACGCGAGCACCCGGCATTTCATGAAAAATTACGTCGCACCGGGCGGCATTGGCGCAGAAATTGGCGTGTTCTGGGCGCATTTTGCCGAAGTTTTGGTGGCCGAATTCGAACCATCCAAACTGTATCTGGTTGATCCGTGGCACCGCCTGCACGGCGTGGCCTATCCGAATTGGGGCCGTTACACCAATTTTGGCAAGCTGACGACCGCCGAAACATTGGATCGGGCGCGTGTTCTTGAAATCAAGTATCCGGGTATTGTTGATGTCCGTATCGACTACGGCGCGGCGTTCATGGCGACCATGCCGGATCAGCATTTCGACTGGGTCTATCTGGACGCGCATCATGCCTATGACGATGTGATGCAGGACCTTACCGCGATCTGGCCCAAGTTGCGCCCTGGCGGGGTGATCATGGGCGATGACTATTTCACCGATCCCACCAGCCAACATGCAGGCGTCAAGCGCGCGGTTGATACGTTTGCCGTTGACCGCGGTCTTGAGGTGGTGTTCGAACAGCGCAACCAATTCGTTTTGCGGATGCCGCAAGACCCGACCGAATGAAGGAGACAACCATGCGTGTCGATATCGTGACCCCCGAACGCCGCCTTGCATCCGCCGATGTGACCGAAGTGCAGATTCCAGGTGCCGATGGTGACCTGACGGCGATGGAGGGGCACGCGCCCACCATCACCACGCTGCGCCCCGGTGTGCTGCGCGCGGTTGGGGCGGGCGGGACCACGGCCTATGTCGTGACCGGCGGCTTTGCCGAGATTACGGCGGCGGGCGTCTCTGTGCTGGCGGAACAGGCTGTGCCACTGGCCGAGGCGACGCCAGCGATGTTCGATACGCTGATTGCTGACGCGCGTGAAGCGGCGGCGGCGACGGATGACAAGGATAATGCCGACAAACTGGTCGCTGACATGATGGCAGCCAAGGCCGCGGCAGGCCACTAACCGCGCGGGACGCGGCAAGATAAGGCCCCGCAACAGTCGGGGCCGTTGCCACAGGTTGCCTGAAAAACGCCCTTTTTTCGTGTTATACAGTCTAAATCCGGTATAAGGACAACCATGAAGCGCATTTCGGCAGGGACCGTAGGGATTGAACAAGGCACGCGCGTGCTGTTTTCGGATTTCGCCGACGACGGCGTGATGTGGACGGGCAATGGCCCGCGCGAGAGCCGCCACATTGTGACGTTCAAGGACGCGTTCAAGGAAACACCATCGGTCACGGTGTCAATCTCGATGTGGGATATGGACCACAAGACCAACTCGCGCGCCGATATCACGGCCGAGAACATTTCGGTCAAGGGGTTTCATCTGGTGTTTCGCACCTGGGGGGATAGCCGGGTGGCACGGA
>JANNKX010000154.1:0-6871 GCA_031396505.1 Rhodobacterales bacterium | reverse complement strand
GGGCCGCTCGGCACCCGGGGAGGTGGGTATCTCGTGAGCCTGCGGTCGGGCTTCGCCGGCGATGTTTCGCCCAAGCCCGAGCCCTCTTACCTCAACGGCGGTACCGGTGACGGGCTGCTGAAGCTGGAAGTGCCGGCCCTCGGCGGGCGATTCCGCCTGCTGGGTTACGAGGGCAGGAACGGGCTCAGCGCGGCCGCACTCTAACCAAACCAGCCCCGCCCGACCACCAAACCGCAGTGCAAGATCGGCAGAGTTGTAATCGGCACCGGCAATCCCGGTATAGTCGGAAAAGAACAGGGTGACCTCCGTCTCGAACGGTTGATCAAAGCCCCCGCCTGATGCCTTGTTGCCCGTAAAACGCGCAAAGAATGTATCCGCGCGCCCATTGTCACCGGGAAAAGCAGGCCGAATGTCGAAGAAGGCACCTTGAACCAACAGATAAGTTTCTTCAGCCTCCTGATAGGACCAGAAAGCTGTCCGGATGTCATAGATCGCGCAAGACAGCGCAACGGCTGGTCCAGCACCTTGTGCCAACAGCACCGCCACAAGACCGACCGTTGCTCTTTTCATGCCCTTACCCCTTCAGAACCGAACGCCCCGCATATTCCGCCGTCTCGCCCAGCATCTCCTCGATCCGGATCAACTGGTTATACTTTGCCAACCGGTCCGACCGCGACAGCGACCCCGTCTTGATCTGTCCGCAGTTTGTCGCCACCGCCAGATCGGCAATCGTGTAATCCTCCGTCTCGCCCGACCGGTGGCTCATCACATTCGTGTATCGCGCCCGGTGCGCCATATCGACGGCTTGCAGCGTTTCCGTCAGCGTCCCGATCTGGTTCACCTTCACCAGCATCGAATTGGCGCACCCGCGCGCTATTCCTTCGGCCAGACGCCGTGGGTTGGTGACAAACAGATCATCGCCCACCAACTGGATCTTGCCCCCCAGCCGATCCGTCAGCAGCTTCCAGCCTTCCCAGTCATCCTCTGAACAGCCATCCTCAATCGAAATGATCGGATAATCCGCCGCCAATCCCGCCAGAAAATCCACATTCTCGGCCACCGACAGCGATTTGCTTTCGCCCGTCATCTCATACTTGCCGCCCTTGAAATACTCCGTCGCCGCACAATCCAGCGCCAGATAGATGTCTTCGCCCGGACGATACCCCGCCTTCTCAATCGATTTCAGAATGAAATCAAGTGCATCGCGGGCACTGTTCAGGTTCGGTGCGAACCCGCCCTCGTCGCCAATCCCGGTATTGTGCCCCGCTGCCTGCAGCTCTTTCTTCAGCGTGTGAAACACTTCCGACCCCATCCGCACCGCGTCGCGGATATTGTCCGCCCCCACCGGCATGATCATGAATTCCTGAATATCGATCGGGTTATCAGCATGTTCGCCGCCGTTGATGATGTTCATCATCGGCACCGGCAGCACTCGCGCCGACGTACCGCCAATATAGCGGTACAACGGTTGCGCCGTGAATTCCGCCGCAGCTTTCGCCACCGCCAGCGATACCCCCAGGATTGCATTCGCCCCCAGCCGCGATTTGTTCGGCGTGCCGTCCATTTCAATCATCGTGCGGTCGATGCCCACCTGTTCGGTCGCATCGAACCCCACCAGTTCTTCGGCCAACTCGCCGTTCACCGCCGCCACCGCCTCCAGCACGCCCTTGCCCAGATAGCGGTGCTTGTCGCCATCGCGCCGCTCATTCGCTTCATGTGCGCCCGTCGATGCGCCCGACGGCACTGCCGCGCGGCCCATCGCCCCGCTTTCCAGCGTCACATCCACCTCGACCGTCGGGTTGCCCCGGCTGTCCAGAATTTCGCGGGCGTGAATGTCGATGATCGTGCTCATGGCCTTGTCCCTTTTCTCAATACGGCTGTTTTGCCGCCTCATAGCCTGCGACCTGCCGCAAGGGAAGGGCCGCCTATTTCTTGACCGGCACGCCCAGAAGTTCCAGCCTGTGCCCGATCAATCGGTACCCTAGCCGCGCTGCAATACGTTCTTGTAACGCCTCGATGTCCGGGTCGACAAATTCGATCACCTGGCCAGAGTTCACATCAATCAGATGATCATGGTGGTCGCGTTCCGCATCCTCGTATCGTGCCCGCCCGTCGCCGAATTCCAGCCGTTCCAGAATGCCCGCCTCTTCAAACAGCTTGACCGTCCGATACACCGTTGCAAGGCTGATCCGTGCGTCCTCGCGGACCGCGCGCAGGTGCAACTCCTCGACATCCGGATGGTCATCCGCCGCCCCGATCACCCGCGCCAGCGTCCGCCGCTGTTCGGTCATGCGCAGGCCCCGCGCCGCGCAGCGTGCAATGATATTTGTCGTCATCGGGCGTCCCAGCCATTCCTGATCAACATCTACCCCAAGTTTTGTGGCGGGACCAGAACCCCTGATCCCGCTCAAACCCTACTTATAGATACGCGGCGCATTCACCTGGTCATGCAGCGCATTGACCTCGTCCTGGCTCAATTCCAACGCCGTCGCAAACCGGTGCAGATATTCCGCCTCGGCCCGCTGATCCAGATCAATCGCCATCAGGGACAATAGATAGGCCTTTTCCTCCATCCCGTTCGGAATTTGCCGCACCAGCGCGTCCACATCGACCGCCGTTGCAAGTTCCGCATTCACGAACGCGATTTCCGCCTTGTCGGCCTGTCCCACAGCCTCCATCAGCTTGGCCTTTTCATCCGCGTCCAGATCGCCATCGCATTTCGCCGCCTGAATCATGCAGCGCAACAGCACCGCCGCCTCCAGCGTTTCTTCGCGCGGTTCAGGCAGGGTGCGCGGTGCCGTGGCCGCCCCGATCGTGCCGCCCATCATGCCGCCCAGCAGGTCGCCAAAGCCGCCCGCCGTGCCGCCGCGCCCCGTGCTGGACCCTTGCAGCAAATCCTCAAGCCCCCCCGCAGGTGCATTGGCCCGTGGCGCGCGGCCCGTGTTGCGACCGCGGTTCAGGATGCCGTCCATCATGCCTTCCAGACCGTTGGTATCGGCATTCTGGCCGATCCGTGTGCCCCGGCCTGCGCGCGGTGCGGGATTGCCGCCGCCCGACAGCATATCGCCCAACGCGCCGCCCAATCCGCCACCACCGGACGCGCCTCTGGTCGTCCCGCCGGTACGGCCACGCCCTGACATCGCCTGCACCCCTTTTGCAATCGCAACACCTACGGCAACATTCACAAGGGTTCTCATCAATCCCATGGCAGACATCCTTCTGTTTCCTGCATGCACGCACCACAACAGGCCCGCATTGCGGGCGTCAATGGAAATCGAAACCGGGTTCCATATCTTGACCTTTCCCTGCCGGTAGGGTCACGTCGCGCCAACGCGCAAAGGGCTGCCATGACACGCAAAACCAGACTGGATGCCATCGGCGGCGGTGTGCTGATGGGGGTGACGCTGCTGTTTGCCGTCAACCAACTGATCATCAAGATCACCAATCTTGGCCTGCAGCCTGTGTTCTTTGCGGGCTTGCGGTCCGTGCTTGCCATAGCCTTTGTGGTGGCATGGATGCGCTATCGCGGCATCACCCTTGGCCTTAGCCGTGCCATTCTGCCTTATGGCCTGCTGATCGGCACCGTCTTTGCAGCCGAGTTCCTGTTTCTTTTCGTGGCCCTTGATCTGACCACACTGGGGCGCGCCTCGGTGATCTTTTATTCCATGCCGCTGTGGCTCGCGCTGATGGCGCACTTCGGTCTGCCGGGTGAACGGCTGACGCCCCTCCGCGCGGTTGGGCTGATTCTGGCATTTGCGGGTACCGCACTTGCAATTCTATCCCGCGATCAGGGCGGGCAGGGCAGTCTTGCCGGGGATCTGTGCGCATTGGCCGGGGCTGTGTTCTGGGCGGCAACCGCCTTTGTTGCGCGCAGGCCCACCATGGCCGCAATCGGGCCCGAACGGCAGTTGTTCTGGATGGTGCTGGTATCGGGCCCGATTCTTCTGCTCGCCGCACCCGCCTTTGGCCCGCTGATCCGTGATCTTGCGTGGGTCCATATCTTGTGGCTGTTCGTGCAGGCCAGCGTGATTGTCGCAGGCGGCTTTATCACGTGGTTTTGGCTGCTGTCGTCCTACCCGGCGGCAACCGTGGCCAGCTTTTCCTTCCTGACCCCGATCTTTTCGCTGTTCCTCGGGTGGATATTTTTTTCCGAATCGTTGCAGCCAGCCCTCTTGTGGGCCTGCGCCTTGGTTGGCGCGGGCATCGTTTTGATCAACCGGCGCGTGTAGGCCGCGAAAGAATCGCATCCCGACCGCGAAATACGGGTTCATGTGCAATCTCAGTGGCTTCGCCCAAGTGGGCCAAACGCCTTGTAAAACGGGCTTTGTCCCCTTCACCATACCGTGATCATCCACAGACTGTTGCACAGGGTGCCGCCGAAGGTGCCACGGCGCACGGGTTGTGACGTCTTTGCCGTCAAGCACAAAATGTGGTGTGCATGTGTAAAATAATCGTTGATTGCCGTCGCGCTTTACTTCAATTTGATCCAGCGCCGGACAACACCACCACATGCTGTGGTCCGCGTATCGGAAACAGATCATTCACAACCACCACAGGCCGCTTGCCTGTTCTACCTTGCCCATACAGCGGGTTAAGGCTGGTGTGATGCGGTGTCCGATGCCTGCACGGGGAACGAGGGACAAGCTGTCACGCAAAATGCGGGCACACAAAAAACTGGAGACGGGGCATGAAGATCGAACGGACGTTCACGACGGTTGATACCGGCGCATATGGCGCACTGGCGTTTACCACCACGGTTTCTGAAATTCGCAATCCAGACGGCACGGTCGTGTTCCGCAACGACGCGGTCGAAGTGCCCGAAGGCTGGAGCCAGGTCGCCTCCGACGTCATTGCCCAGAAATATTTCCGCAAAGCCGGGGTCCCGGCGCGCCTCAAGCGCGTCAAGGAAAAGGGCATGCCCGAGTTCCTCTGGCGCTCCGTCCCCGACGAAGAAGCCATGGCATCAATGCCCGCCGAAGACCGCAATGTCGGCGAAACCTCTGCCAAGCAGGTGTTTGACCGTTTGGCGGGCGCTTGGGCCTATTGGGGCTGGAAGGGCGGCTATTTCACCACCGAATCCGACGCCCGCGCCTATTACGACGAAATGCGCTATATGCTTGCCCGCCAGATGGCAGCCCCCAACAGCCCGCAATGGTTCAACACCGGCCTGCATTGGGCCTACGGCGTCGATGGTCCCGCACAGGGCCATTACTATGTCGACTACCAGACCGGCAAACTGACCAAATCCACCTCCGCCTACGAACACCCCCAACCCCACGCCTGCTTCATCCAGTCCGTCAAGGATGATCTTGTCGGCGACGGCGGTATCATGGACCTTTGGGTGCGCGAGGCGCGCCTCTTCAAATACGGCTCGGGCACCGGCACCAACTTTTCATCCCTGCGCGGCGAGGGTGAAAAACTGTCGGGCGGCGGCAAATCATCGGGTCTGATGGGCTTTCTAAAGATCGGTGACCGCGCAGCCGGTGCCATCAAATCCGGCGGCACCACCCGCCGTGCCGCCAAGATGGTCATCATCGACATGGATCACCCCGATGTCGAAGATTTCATCAACTGGAAAGTGATCGAGGAACAGAAGGTCGCGTCCCTCGTCGCAGGCTCCAAAATGCATCAGGCCCGCCTGAATGACATCTTCGCAGCCATCCGCGCATGGGACGGCACGATTGCAGACGCCACCGATGCCACCAAGAACTCTGCGCTGAAAATCGCGATCAAGGCTGCCAAAAAGTGCATGATCCCCGATACCTACACCAACCGCGTGCTGCAATACGCCCGCCAAGGCTTTACCTCCATCGAATTTCCCACCTATGACACCGATTGGGATTCCGAGGCCTATATCTCCGTCTCCGGTCAGAATTCCAACAACTCCGTCCGCGTCACCGATGCCTTCCTGCAGGCCGTCAAGGATGACGCCGATTGGGCCCTGATCCGCCGCACCGATGGCAAAGTTGCCAAAACCATCAAGGCCCGCGATCTGTGGGACCAAGTCGGCCACGCCGCATGGGCCTGTGCCGACCCCGGCATCCAGTTCCACGATACCGTCAACGCCTGGCATACCTGCCCCGAAGACGGCGCAATCCGCGGCTCCAACCCCTGCTCAGAATACATGTTCCTTGACGATACCGCCTGCAACCTTGCCTCGATGAACCTGCTGACCTTTTTCAAGGATGGCAAGTTTGACGCACCCGGCTACATGCACGCCACGCGCCTGTGGACTGTGACGCTCGAAATCTCCGTGATGATGGCGCAATTTCCCTCGCAGGAAATCGCCCAGCGGTCCTACGATTTCCGCACCCTTGGCCTTGGTTACGCCAATATCGGCGGCCTCCTGATGAACATGGGCCTTGGCTATGACAGCGTCGAAGGCCGCGCCATGTGCGGCGCGCTCACCGCCCTGATGACCGGCGTGTCTTACGCCACATCCGCCGAAATGGCCGCCGAACTGGGTGCGTTCCCCGGCCACGCCCGCAACGCCGCACACATGCTGCGCGTCATCCGCAACCACCGCGCCGCAGCACACGGCTCTGGCAAGTACGAAGGGCTGAACGTTCCTGTGGTCGCGCTTGATCACATCAACTGCCCCGATCAAACCCTTGTCACCCTTGCGAAATCTGCCTGGGACGAGGCGCTGTCCTTGGGCACGCAACACGGCTTCCGCAACGCGCAAACCACCGTCATCGCCCCCACCGGCACCATCGGCCTAGTCATGGACTGCGACACCACCGGCATCGAGCCTGACTTTGCACTGGTGAAATTCAAGAAGCTCGCCGGCGGTGGATATTTCAAGATCATCAACCAATCCGTCCCCGCAGCGCTTGAAAAACTTGGGTATTCCACCAGCAAAGTCGCAGAA